>CAMCOJ010000007.1 GCA_945876405.1 uncultured Ruminococcus sp. | reverse complement strand
GATTTCTGCCTGTCTCGTGGGCTCGGAGATGTGTATAAGAGACAGTCCTATTACTACGGCAAAGCATGCTGCAGCGGAGATTATCATTCTGATGTTTCCTGATTTTTTAATGTGCTTTACTTCTGCTTCTGTATCTGTATAATTTCTGTTCTGATTTGTTTTCATATTAATCACTCCGTTTTTATTGTCATTCATTTTTGTCCTGCATTTTTCAAGTATTCTCTTTTTTGCATCACTGTCGAGGCCTTCAGAGAATTCTGATATCTGTTCTACTGAATTGTCGTCCATGTCAGCTAGCAACTCTCTTTCTCTGTCTGTCATTTTTCTTCACCCTTTCAGTATGTAATTCCGGCTTCCGCCAGTGATTTTTTTAGTTTCTCTCTTGCTCTTACACTTCTTTTCTGAACCGCAGCAGCGGTCATAGAAAGGAACTTTGCTGTTTCTTTTACTGTTTTGTCATAGAAAAACTGCTGGATAAGTATTATGCTGTCCGGTTCTCCGAGATTCTGTATGATTTCCCATATCAGTTTTTTTTCTGATTTCTCCGCGGCCTTTTTCTCGGGTGTTTCATCGGTGAAGAAATCATCGGCATTGTCTTCATCTATGCTGACTGATCTTGAATATTTTTTTGTCAGTCTTCGGTATTCGTCTATGGCGGTTCTTTTGGCTATCGTACTGATAAATGCCTTCAGCGTGCCGTTCTGATAACTGAATTTTTTATAGTTCTGAAATATCTCTACGAAAATATCGCTTACACAGTCCTCGATATCTTCCCGGGAAGATATGTTTTTCAGTTTGTTCAGCACGATGGCATATACCAGATTGCCGTACTGGTCAATCATCAGGCTGTATGCTCTGTCCGGATTTTCCTCGAGCATGTTTATGTATTCCGAATCGGTCATTTTTATTCCCCCTTTTTTATTCAGAGTTTTCACCCTTCACTTAGTACATTCGAAATTATAACATAAAAAAGGACATGAAAAAAGTAATTTTTTTATAGTGAACGAAAAAATATTTTTTCGTTCACCGGTGCCGATATGCACGGAGTGACCGCAGGGAACGGATGTGCAAGGCAATATTAATAAAATGATTATAGTGAAAGTCAAATTTATTTTGACGTTCACTATAAATCTGTAAATACTGATAATCAGAAGGAATATTCTAAAAACTTCTGAAAATAAAAAGTTTTTAGCATCGCTGCTAAAAACTTGACAAAGATAAGAAAGCGGTATATATTGTCAGTGAAAGTTTTTTGACCTTGACATATCAGCATTATTTAAGTATAATAGATTAAAGAGGGTGTCGTGCAGCGGTTCCCCTTCATTAAGTTGAACGGTAAAAAATAGCGGCCCTGCGTGGGCGTCAGGCGGTTATTTTTTATTATTGTTAATGATGTCAGATGCTTCAGGAAGATGTGCAATTCATAACCGGCGGTAAAGTCCGCTAACCTCGTTTGAGGCCGAACCGGTGAGATTCCGGTACCGACGGTAGAGTCCGGATGGAAGAAGCGGTCACACTGTTAGTTTGTAGTATTACAATAGTATGATTGGTATCCTGAAGATTTTTTCAGGGTACTTTTTTATTTTTTCAGAAAAGAGTGATGCATATGTCAGAACATGAAAAATATATGCGAATAGCTGTTGAACTCGCTAAAGGCGGAACAGGTTTTGTGAATCCGAATCCGCTTGTGGGAGCGGTTATAGTAAAAAACGGCAGAGTAATCGGCAGCGGATATCACAGGCGTTACGGAGAACTTCATGCCGAAAGAAATGCATTTGCGTCGTGCACAGAGAGTGCGGAGGGTGCGGATATGTATGTCACACTTGAACCCTGCTGTCATTACGGAAAAACTCCTCCCTGTACGGAGGCTGTAATAGAAAATAAAATAAAGAGAGTATTTATCGGTTCCTCAGACCCGAACCCTAAAGTTGCGGGAAAAGGTGCCGCCATACTTCGTGAGCACGGGACAGAAGTATATGAAGGGATTCTGAAAAATGAATGTGATGCACTGAACGAGATCTTTTTCCACTATATTTCAGAACAGACTCCGTTTGTTATATTAAAGTATGCCATGACTGCCGACGGAAAAACAGCTACCCGTACAGGTGCTTCAAAGTGGATAACATCTGATGAATCACGCATGAATGTTCAGATGACAAGAAAAAGGACTGCAGCTGTTATGACCGGAATCGGAACAGTCCTTGCCGATGACCCTATGCTTACATGCCGCCTTGAAGAACCGGGAATCCACACCAGAATAATCTGTGACAGTTCACTCCGCATTCCGCAGGACTGCAATATAATAAAAACGGCCCGCGAATATCCAACCTGTATAGCAACAGTCAGTGAAGATGCAGAAAAAATATCTCACCTTGAGTCGCTTGGTGCACATATAATAAAAACATCTTCTTCAGACGGGAAGGTTAATCTTAAGGAACTGATGAGTGTACTTGCCGTTGAATATCATATCGACAGTGTTCTCATTGAAGGCGGTTCAGAGCTTGCATACAGTGCTCTTAAGAGCGGCATAGTCAATAAATTACAGATGTATATCGCTCCGAAAATATTCGGCGGAGTTTCTGCGAAGTCAGCAGTGGGCGGTGAGGGCGTTGCTCTCCCCGATGAGGCTTTCAGATTATCCGGACCGGTTATTTCTCATATAGGTGATGACATTCTTGTCGAGTACAGAGTCGGAGGTGAGTAGATTATGTTTACAGGCATTATAGAAGAAAAAGGAACCGTAGCTTCAGTACGAAAAGGAAATGTCAGTTCAAGGATAACATTTTCCGCATCACTTGTTCTCAGTGATATTCATGAGGGAGACAGTATTGCTGTAAACGGAGTCTGCCTTACTGCGACTGATATAACTGACAGAACATTCACTGCAGATGTCATGGCTGAGACAATGCGAAGAAGTTCTCTCGGTTCGCTCAGACCGGGTGACTGCGTGAATATGGAACGTGCCATGCTCTGCGGCGGACGTTTCGGCGGCCATATTGTTTCAGGGCATATAGACGGAACGGGAAATATTGTTTCACTTCGCCGTGAGGAAAATGCAGTCTGGGTAACGATATCTGCAGACAGCAGTATCATGAAATATATAGTCGAAAAAGGTTCAGTTGCTCTTGACGGAATAAGTCTTACAGTAGCAGCAGTATCAGAAACAGAGTTTAAAGTATCCGTAATTCCGCACACGGCATCGGAAACAACTCTTCTCTCCAGACAACCTGGTGACCGCATTAATATTGAGTGTGATATGATAGGAAAATATGTTGAAAAACTCATGGGATTAAACCCCGAATCAACCGTAAAAAAAGTTGACAACAAATCCCGTATCACACGTGAAATGCTCATTCGCAACGGTTTTTAACCCTGGTTGCTAAACCGTATCGCTATAAAAATATCCGGTTTAAAACCAACTGATTTTCACGGGTTTGACAACTCCGGAAAACAAGGTTGTCAGGAGATGAAACCGGGTTGATTTTAAACTGTAAACTAAACCTGAAAGGAAGTATATAATCTGATGTTTGCCTACAATACAATAGACGAAGCTCTTGAAGATCTCAGAGCAGGAAAGATAATTCTGGTAACAGATGATGATGACCGTGAAAATGAAGGTGACTTCATCTGTGCTGCACAGTTTGCCACACAGGAAAATGTAAACTTCATGGCTACCTATGGAAAGGGACTTATCTGTATGCCTATGAGCAGCGAGTACACTCAGAAACTCGGACTGTCACAGATGGTAAGAAACAATACAGACAATCACTGCACAGCTTTTACGGTGTCCATTGACTACAAGGATACCACAACGGGAATCTCTGCTGCAGAAAGGTCTGTAACAGCAATGAAGTGCGTTGAAGACGGAGTAAAACCGCAGGATTTCAGACGTCCGGGGCATATGTTTCCGCTTGAGGCAAAGCCGGGCGGAGTGCTTGAGAGAAACGGTCACACAGAGGCAACGGTTGACCTTATGAGACTTGCAGGACTAAAGCAGGTGGGACTGTGCTGTGAGATCATGGCTGATGACGGCACAATGATGAGGCAGGACGGACTTAAGGTGCTTGCAAAGGAACACGGAATAAAGTTCATAACGATAGCCGACCTTCAGGCATACAGAAAACGCTATGATATATTTATGGAGCATGTAACAGGTGCAAAGCTTCCGTCAAAATTCGGTGACTTTGATATACACGGTTTCTGCAACACGATAACAGGTGAACACCATGTTGCACTTACCATGGGTGATATTTCCAACGGTAAACCGGTTCTGTGCAGAGTTCATTCCGAATGCCTGACAGGTGACGTATTCGGTTCAAAACGCTGTGACTGCGGTCAGCAGCTTGAGGCAGCCATGAAGAAGGTTGCTGAGGAAGGAAGAGGCATCATTCTCTATCTTCGCCAGGAAGGAAGAGGCATAGGACTTATCAACAAGATAAAGGCATATGTTCTTCAGGAACAGGGACTTGATACGGTGGATGCAAATATCCGTCTCGGATTTCCGGCAGATATGCGTGACTACAGCTGCGGCGCCCAGATGCTTAAGTATTTCGGTGTATCAAAGCTCAGACTTATGACAAACAACCCGCTTAAGATTGCTGATCTTTCAGACTACGGAATAGAAATAACAGAAAGGGTACCTCTTCAGATGGAGGCTAACTCTCAGGATGAATTCTATCTTAAAACAAAGCAGAAACGTATGGGACATATGTTCACATACGATGAATAAATACGATAAAAACATTTACGGAGGAAAAAGATTATGAATATTATCGAAGGAAGCTTTATAACAGGAGATGCCAGAATAGCAATTGTTGCGTCAAGATTCAACGAGTTTATCACATCAAAGCTTATTGCCGGAGCAGAAGATGCTCTTCTGAGACATGATATTGATCCGGAAAACATTGATCTTGCATGGGTTCCGGGTGCATTTGAAATTCCGCTTGCAGCAAAGAAACTTGCCGACAGCCGCAAATATGACGCAGTTATCTGTGTAGGTGCCGTTATCCGTGGTTCAACTACACACTATGACTATGTGTGTGCTGAAGTTTCAAAGGGCATTGCACAGGTTTCCCTCAGCAGCGGGATTCCGGTTCTCTTCGGTGTGCTTACAACGGAAAATATCGAACAGGCTATCGAACGTGCAGGCACTAAGGCCGGCAACAAGGGCTATGACTGTGCTATGTCAGCTCTTGAGATGATAAGTCTTCTTAAGAAAATCTGATAAAATTTCAGGACTGCACCTGATGCAGTCCTTTGTTATATGGCTTGATAAAACGTTTTCAAGGTGCTGTTTTAACCATCTTACTGTAAATATTTTGCACCTTTGAAAATTGTATATTTATCGTCAGAATTCACAAAAGACACTTTGCGATAATTGACAAAGTGGCGGTTATGACCTAAAATGCGTTAAATAAATATATCATAAATGTTATTATAAGGATATATAATGATAAAAGTTACATTTTTGGAAGTGGCATTTTGTTAGCTTAGTGCCTTAATAATTCGTATTGGTGCATTTTTATAAATATGCATCATGTATTTATATGAAATACACAATTGAAATTTGACCGCTGTGATGATATAATAATATTATTAGAGTAGTGTGTCTATTTGTGCTCTTTAGTTTGAAAAAACTATAAAAATAATTCGGAGGTGGTTTAATGAGTAACATTTCTATTGCTGATGGCAAGAAGCGATCAGGCAGTAAAAATAATACTTCAGAGGAGAAAAAGTCAACTTATAAGTTCAAAACCAAAGAACTTACTTTTAACTGCCGTCAGCTCAGTGCGATGCTTTCTTCAGGTCTGACGCTGGTTAAGGCACTTGACATCCTCAGCAAAGAGCAGGAAAACGATAAGGCCAAAGCTATCTGGCAGGAAATCTATGAAAACGTACAGAAGGGTGAATCCTTCTCAGCTTCACTTGAAGCACAGGAAGATGCATTTCCACAGTTCATGAAGAGCATGGTAAATGCTGGTGAAAGCTCAGGTCAGATGGACGTTATCATGAAGAGACTTGAAGCTCACTATGACAAGGAAAACAAGATGAACAACACTATCAGGGGAGCTCTTATCTATCCTATAATTCTTCTTGTACTCTGTGTTGCAGTTTGTATACTTATCTTTACAGTAATCATTCCTGTACTTAAGCCGTTGTTCGGTGATGATCCTAAGAATCTTAATATCATTGCACAGTTTCTTCTCAAGGGAAATGAGGTATTTATTAAGTACTGGTATCTTATCATTGCAATTGTCGGTGCTTTGGTTTTCGCAGTAATCTATGCACTTAAGGTTCCTTCAATCCGATATAAAATTGATATGTATAAGATTACGGCGCCAAAGGTTGGCCCTCTTATGGTTAAGATTTACACAGCGAGATTTGCGAGAACACTTTCATCGCTTTACTCAAGCGGTATTCCGATGGTTGAGTGTCTCCAGAGATCTTCAGACGTACTTAATAATATGTATATCTCAGATAAGTTCAAGCAGGTTATCGATGAGGTTAAGCAGGGTGAACCGCTTTCAGCAGCTATAACAAGAACAGAGATATTCGAATCAATGTTCTGTTCAATCATCTTCGTCGGTGAAGAAGCCGGTGCTCTTGATGATATTCTTGAAAAGTCAGCTGACTACTATGATGAAGAAGCCGATTCAGCAGTTCAGAGACTTGTTTCTCTCCTCGAACCTGTTGCTATTATCTTCCTCGGTGTTGTAGTTGGTCTTCTCCTCGCAGGTGTTTATCCGGCTATCTACGAATCACTCGGCGGACTTGAAAATATGTAATACTTAATGTACACAAAAAACGCAATAAACTTTATTTACACAGAGAGGTGGAAATTAAATGCTATCTTTTGATATAACAGATAGAAACATACGTATCATCAGAGGTGCTGAGAACAAAAACAAGATTGCAATCAGTTCTGCAGCAACACTTAATATCGATGAGGATATTATAGTAAACGGTCACGTTAAGGACGTTCCAAGACTTGCTACTATAATGAACCAGAAAATCAAGCAGAACAGAATGATGGATAAGGAAGCTATTGTCAGCATTTCTTCCAACATGACAATCTTTAAGGAACTCAGCGTAAGAAGAGCACAGAAAGAACAGGAATTTACCAAGATGGTAAAGGCTGAGATGCAGGCTAAGGTAGGTATCGATGATTCATACGCAATTTCATATTCCATAGTAACAGGAACAGAAAATGAAAATGCAGATATGGTAACAGTACTTGCAACAGCATGTCCTACAGAAGTTATCGATTCATACAAGAGAGTTTTCTCTATGCTCGGTATCGCACTTAAGTCAGTAATCATCGGCTGTAACTGTATCACAAAGGTTCTTCTTTCAGAAGAAAAGAACAAGAGCAAGATGCCGCTTCTTGCAGTTCAGATTGACGGAAGCTTTATCTCACTCAATATTTATGAAAACAATCAGCTTTCATTCTCACGTTTTGCATCAATCGATGCGGCTGACTATGATAACTCAGCTGACTATGTATACGAAGCAGTAAATGAAAACATCTTCCGTATGCTTCAGTTCCACAGAAGCAGAAACGCCGGGGATCCTATCAGAAACGTAGTTCTCTATGGTGATACAAAGGAATACATGCGTATCTCCAAGGATCTTGAACAGATGGATATCAATACAACTGTTATCAGTGTTCCTAAGAACGTTAAGGGATATCAGAACCTTGACTTTGCACTCTATGCAAACGCAATCGGTGCTATGTTCCCGAGAAACAAGGCTACAGAAAAGATTAATCTTCTTGAACTCGGCGGCACAGCAAGCATAATCAGTGACAAGGTTAAGTCAGACAGTACTTTTAACCTTATCTTTGCAGGTGCATTCCTTGCTTCAATTGTACTTATGGGTGGTATCACAGGTGTTCTTGCTATAAAGGATGCAGGTATAAAGAGTGATATCAATAAGATGCAGGCATATCTTGATGATCCGGCTACAGCAGCAGATCTTGCTAAGCGTGAGTCAAGACTTGCACTTCAGGAACAGGTTAAGGAATACGAGAGATCAGCTACACTTGCTGCGGATGCACTTTCTACTCAGCCGTTTGTATCAAGCGAAATTTATGAAATTATAGAAAAGACAGCTGAAGAAACTGTAAGTGCCGCTAAAATCGCCGGTCTTTCATTCAGTGCCAAGGACAATGGACGTCAGACTGACAAGTTTAAGATTACACAGCTTGATTATGAGGAAGGAAAGGTAACATTCCAGTTTACATCATTAGTAGACAAAGCAGAACCAGCTCCTACTTTTGCATCAATGCTTGCTGAAAACCTTGAAAAGAAAGGTTACTTTGAACATGTACAGTATTCCGGATATGATCTCACTGAGGCTGCTGAAAGTGTTGCTGGTCCTGACGGAACGGTAGTTGAATCAGCAAATAAGGATAAAACTGTAAGTGTAACTATGACAATGGATGTTAAGAGTCCGGTTGCGGACGTCAAGACTCTTGGTTCACTTGCTGCAACAGCAGAAACGGAGGGTAACCAGTAATGAAATTAAGTTATAGAGAAAAGATTGGTTTGTTAGTAGTGATTGTTCTGGTTGTTATAATTGTGTTTATTGCATGGCCTATTAAGACTATCAGAACAAATATAAAAAATGATACAGCAAAAAGAGAAGCAGTTCAGCAGCAGTATGATGAAACAAAGCGTCTTATTGCTCAGATTCCTTCAATTGAAGCAAACATTAACTCTGTTTATGACAAAACAGTAGTTCTTTCTGACAAGTTCTCGGCTCATATGGAAAATATAGAGTTTGCAAAGTATTTTGAGACACTTCTTAACAAGGAACCTTATAAGAAGAGTGGTAAGAATGCACTTGAAATCACTGGTGGACTTCAGATTTCTGACGCAGCAACCGGAGAAGTTCCTTTCTACTATTATACTCCGAATGTAATTACATATCCTATCCTTGAAGCAGCTGATACTAACGGAAATCTTATGGAAACTACAGATCCTGTGCTTTATGAAAAGGTTGAAAATGCGTTCAAGGTAAGTGAACTTGAATCTCAGACAGTTGAAGTTCGTACTGTTTCCATTCCTATGAAGTTTACAAAGGAAGCTCTTCTCGCCCTTGAAGATGAACTCAAGAAGAATGAAACAGGTGTTCGAATTTCTTCAGTGACTATTGCAGATTATACATTTGCATATGTAACAGAAATTCCTGAGGATAAGGGATATTCAGAGGGTAATGTTACATTCACATTCTATACAATGCAGAAGATTCAGAAACCTGACTTTAGCAAATAATTAATCATAGCATTTTTCAGGGAGGTTGTCAGTTTACGATCTCCCTAAATGTGTAAAAAGGTTATAAAAATTTAAGAAAGGTGGATATAGTATGGAAACTGAAAGTAAACAGAAAACCAGAAGAGGATTCAAGGGTTCTGTTTTGTTTACTATTCTTGTTGTAATGCTTGTTGTTCTTATGCTTATGGTTACGACTGTAGGTTTGGCAAGCAATGCTAGCCGAAGGGCGTATTCAGAGTATTTTGATCATCAGACTACAAGTACGGCCAGGTCGGTAGTTGACAGTGTTATATATTCATTAAAGAGTGACAATGCAACACTTGGTGCAAGTATAGTTACTCAGCTACAGAATAATCACAGTACACCGATTACTGTTCAGGTCAACGGAGGAAACAATCTTGGCGAAGGCTTTGGTACTGTAGACAGTCTTGTTTTTTCATATGTTGGAGAAGACAGTGCAGCGGGTGGATTTAATATTACCGGCTCAGGAAAACCTATCATAAGGGTTACAGCAACAGTAACCCAGGGTGGAGTTACTTCCTCATATTCACAGTACTGTATAGGTGAAACAAAGAGTGACAACAAAACAAGTTCAGGCGGCGGACTTATAGCTCTCGGTGGTTTTGAGGGTGCTGCACAGCCTGGTGTTGATGCAAATTCACCGGCATATTTTGGTGTGAAGAATGCTTTCACCTACGATAAGCTGGTTACATTATCTAACCCAAATAATGGTAAACTTAATTCTGTTGTAGTTAATTCATCTGCTGAGATTAAAACAAGTATACCTTTCATGCTTGGTCAAAAGGAAGGTGTATCTGTTATGGGTAATTTATTCGTAAATGATGGTACCTCTAAAATAAATACAACAGAGTCACTTGCTGATTACAGCAATAGAGCCGAAACAGCCAAGTCAGGTGGTTCTTCATTAAATCAGGCAGATAATTCATATCTTTATGTTGGCGGAACACTTTATCTGCACAACAATCTTGAACTTGGCATGAACAGTTCACCAGTTAATCTTTACTGCGGAAGAATAGTAACTGAGGCCAATGGTAATATAAACGGCAATACGAATATATATTGCTATAACACGGGAAATGATACCCCGTTTTATGATAAAGATTCGGCAAATGCAGAGAGATATGCTAAAAACCCATGGAGTAAGCTGGGTACAGATAATATTTCAAAGCTTTTGTCATGGGCTGAGAGCAATGTAACCCCGGAAGCTGCATCTTACAGAAATTCTGCACTCGATACAGGTTCTTTCTCAACTATGGGAAACCTTGAACTTATGAAAAAAGTAAATATCTCAGGTGATCTCTATGTTAAGGGAAATCTTAATATACACGACATAAATACGGGTGATTCAGCAATCAAGGGAAATGCTTATATAGAGGGTAGTGTCAATGATCTTACCCAGTTAAAATCTATAGTAAAAGGCAATATTTATACTGGTACAGCAAATGTTGACGGTGTATCTCTGGCTTTTGATTCATCAGCTCTTCCTGAGAATGTTACTTCATTCCTTAACGGAAACCTCAAACTTGACAGTCTGAAGAACAGTACTGTAAAAACTACAGATGCTCTGAAAAAACAGTTCTATAAAGAAAAGAAAGATACAAACGGAAATGTAATTGGTGAATATTTTACAGATGCTGTTAATAAATCCAAACTCATTATAGACGGAACAACTCTTGTATATTCGAGTCCTGGTTCCGGCTCTGTAGAAGCGCAGACAATGGAGAATATCAAGGCTGGTAACGGGGTAAAAGAGACGATTAGTTCAGGTTCAGTTAATGGATATAATTATACAGTTGAGATAACAGATTCATGTATACTAAAGGGCAGGTTTGAAAATGTCAACATTTACATTAATCCTTCTTCAGAGATCTGGATTAATATTCATAACTTTAACCTTGCCAATAATGCCAATGTGATTATCAATGATCGAAACGGAAGAGTAAACTTCTTTATGCCGACTGATGTGACAGGGGATCAGGTTAATGTAACAGCTGAATACCTTGATACTTACAGGAACATAGCTGTAAAATATCCAGATTCCGGTGTTGACTATGCAAACGGTTTCAGGACGGACACAGAAGTGTATATTATGACTCTTGATTATTATAATAATTTTAAGAACGGTTCACGTATTGATCTTATAACATATCCTACAAATGATGTAGATGGCTCTAATGTTGCTATTACAAGCAATGACTGGATGCTCCCAAAAGTGGGATTCTATGCACCTGAAAATGGAAACGTAGTAATTAGATTTACAAATAATGTTCTTCTTACTGGCGATATCTGTGCTCCGGGCGCTTCATTCTATTCAGTATCAGGCTGTACATCCCTGACAAAATTCAATTCTTCACCTTCAGAGTTATATTATAATGGTTCGAAGATTCAGAGCGGAAAGGTAGGATGTATTGGCTCTATCATTGTTGACAAAATTAAGGAATTTAATAACGATTATGGTATGGCTTACGTTGACTATCCTTCAAGTTATAATCCTGGTATAGGCGGCGGACTTCAGTATGAATGGACTCCTATCGATGGTTTTGCAGATTATTGATAAGGGGAGGAATATGCAATGAAAAAGAAGAAAAAGCTAAAGGGTATGACCCTTATGGAAATCATCATCGCTATGGTTGTGATGGTTATCTGTGCTTCCATGCTTGTTGAAGCAGCAATTTGTGTTGTGAATAATACCAGAACAGCAAGAACTGTTATTGTTAAAGTTGATGAGCAGGCACCAGGTGTTGAAAACAGAACCGTTGGAACACCGTATGAAACCGGTGCTGTGCTCCAGCTTCAGTATAATGGTGTGCATACAATTCCTGTTGACAAGTATGAAGCTCCTACTACTCAGGTTTCAGACATTCAGAAATCAGGTAATATGAAATATTTTATGCCGGTTACAACGGTACCAACAACATAAAAGGGGTTTGACCGTAATGAAAACTGAAAAAAAACAAAGGCTTAAAGGTTTTACTTTAGTAGAACTTGTAGTTGTTATCGCAGTATTCGGTCTGCTTATTGCGGCAACACTGTCTTTCCTGGCACCTACAAGCAGAATCATGAAAAACACCAGTGAATATGCACATTCAGCAGCTGTGGTAGATAACGTTCGTCGTGTAGTTGAAGACAATCTCAGATACGCAAACAGGATGGATGTTTATGCCGGTCCTGATATATCCGCAGGTGAAGCGGCGTTCATGCAGGAAAAGGTAAATGCACTTAGGACTAAGTTCCTTCTTGGAACGAATTCTACGAGTACTAATGAAAGACTCACATATGGTCAGGATATAGTTTATGTAATGAAGATAAATAATCCTGAAACCTTTCAGAATCTGTCAAGTACAACAGAAAAGCCTGGTAAGATTTCTATCTGGGAGTATGATAACGGGGCGTTAAATGCTGCCAATTCAAAAGAATGGGCCGTAAGTGAGGCTGTATACGGAGATTATTCATTTTCTCTTTCTTATGGAATAAACTGGACCACTACCGGGATAACAGTTGCAGGCAGACAGAAAGAGCTCATCACAAGTGGTACATATCAGAACTTTAATGGGTTCCAGTCGCCTTCAAACTTCAGGTTAGTACTTGATATCTATGAAAATGAGTACAGCAATAAAGCTGATAAGGCTAATTCCAGCTATACGCTCTGTAAGACGTCAGTATCAAATGTTGTTGCACTGTCGTTTGTAAACATGGCTACCAGCACTACAATTAAAAAAGAAGATATTAATTATATTGATCGTACAGTACCAGGAACAGAGATAGTTGATGTGATTGACCCTGAAAGATATACTTATACATCGGATTCATACTCAAATGATCTCTACTTTGTTTATACATTACCGGAGCTTACGTAAAAAATAAAGCAGTCTTTGCACTGCAAAGACTGCTTTTTAAAATTAATTTATGATTATCTCACTATCATGGCATAAACATCAGGATATTCAAACAAACTGAAGTACCAGTCAATTATCTGGTTCCCGAAGAGTGTTCCGAATACAAGTCCGAATGCAAGAAACGGACCGAAGGCAAACTTTGAATCCTTGCCTCTGATTTTATTGATTACACCGATAACCGCTGCTGAGAAGATACCGATCAGTGCTGAAGCACAGATACACTTTGTACCGATGAGAAGGCCGGAAACAAGCATGAGAAATGTGTCACCGAGTTCGATTCCTCTGAAGTCTTCACCTGTATTTTTTCTGATAAAGATACGTGATACTTCACCGATGATAAAGAACGGTACACTGATTGCAAGTCCGCCGATTATTCTCTGAGGAATGGTGAGAGTGTGTGAAAACAGGGCGGAGAGAACTGCGAGAATAACGATAAGCAGAAGCTGACCCGGATATATCTCCATTGAATCATAATCAATAAATGCAATTACGATAAGTACAGAAAAGAAAAGCGCTGTGAGGATTGCATGAACCGGATAGTTCTGAACATCAACGAAGGTAAGCACAAGCATGTAGGCAAACCAGTTCAGACCCTCGACAAGCGGATAGCGCTTTGAGATAGGTTCTTTACAACTGCGGCATTTTCCTCTCAGGAGAACAGTCCAGCTGAATACTGGTATATTATCGTACCAGTGAATTTTAGCCCCGCATTTTGGACAGTGCGAAGATTTTTTTACAAGAGATCTTTCCGCAGGGTCCTCAAGCTGAAGTCTGTAGATGCAGACATTTAAAAAACTGCCGATACACAGGCCAAAAAACGAGATGATGGTATATGCTATAATGTATGCCGGTATATCGAGAAATCGAAAATAGATCATTTTTTCTGATCCTCCCATATATAAAATTTATATCATCATTCTAACATAAAAGACAATATTATTCAAGAAAAAATTATAATTTTAAGGAGTTGAAGGCTGGTTATGAGAAACATACCAATAGGTCAGTATCTTGTTGAACAGAACATGATTTCAAACGAACAGCTTGAAAGAGTTCTTTTCGCTCAGCGTGAATCACAGGGATCAAAGCGTTTCGGTGAAGTAATCGTTGAAATGGGCTATATGTCCGAAATTAAATTTGCACAGGCACTTGCAGGAAAACTTAAGGTTCCTTACGTTGATCTTGCTACTTTCAAGATTGATGACGAGGCAGTAAGCAAGATTCCTGAGTCACTTGCAAAGAAGCACACCGTTATCGCTATCGATATCGTTGGTAAGAGACTTACAGTTGCTACAGACGATCCTATCAACTTTAATATCCTCGAAGATATCAAGGTTATCACAGGTATGGATACAATCCCTGTACTCGCTACACGTTCATCAATCAACAAGGCTATTGGTGACAAGTACACAATGGCGAATATCGACAGTGTAAACGAAAGTCTCAGCGCCTTTGGTACAGAAACCCTCAACGATGAAGAATCAAAGGAAAGAGTAGAGAGTGCACCTATCGTTAAGCTCGCTACAACAATCGTGGAAAACGCATTCAGAGCAGAAGCTACTGATATTCATATTGAACCGTTCAAGACATTTACAAGAATCCGTATCCGTGTAAACGGCGACCTTATTGAGCTTATGAGCGTTTCAAGTGCCGTACAGAGTGCTCTTGCAACACGTATAAAACTCATCAGCGGTATGAACATCGCTGAAAAACGTATCCCTCAGGACGGACGTTTCTCGCAGGTAGTTGACGGTACTGAACTTGACGTCCGTGTATCTTCACTTCCTACAGTAAACGGTGAAAAGATAGTTATCCGAATTCTCTCTACAGGTCAGATCGCTCTTCGTAAGATTACTGACCTCGGTATGAGTGAATACAACTACAAGATGTTTGAAAGCATGCTTAAGTGTCCTCACGGCGTTATGCTGGTTACAGGACCTACAGGTTCCGGTAAAACAACAACTCTTTACGCAGCTCTCGGTGAGATTGCAAAGCCTAACGTAAACGTTGTAACAGTAGAAGACCCTGTCGAAAAGAATATCGAAGGTATCAACCAGTGTCAGGTTAATTCAAAGGCAGGTATGACATTCTCAGCTGCCCTCAGATCTATCCTCCGTCAGGACCCTGATATCGTAATGATCGGTGAAATGCGTGACTCTGAAACAGCGGATATCGCTATCAGAGCGGCTATCACAGGACATCTCGTTCTTTCAACACTCCATACAAACGATGCTGCATCAACTATCGTTCGTCTTATCGATATGGGCGTTGCTCCGTACATGGTTGCAACATCACTTATCGGTGTTGTTGCCCAGCGTCTTGTTAAGGTTCTCTGCCCTAAGTGCCGCAGACCAAGGATGTCAAACGAGGAAGAAAACAATCTCATGCATATTTCTGCACCGGTTCAGATTTTCGACGCTGTTGGCTGTCCTGAATGTAACAACACAGGCTATAAGGGAAGAACTGCTATTCACGAAATCATTCACTGTACATCAGGTATCTCAACACTTATCGCTGAAAGTGCCGGCAAGGAGCAGCTTGAAGAGGCTGCCAAGAGAAACGGTACAAGACTTCTCCGTGATAACGTTTCAGAACTTGTTCAGCAGGGAAGAACAACAATTGACGAACTTGTTCGTGTTACATATTCTGTATAATTTAAAACGGAGGTTTGTTAAAAATGCTTATAGATATTGATAAGATACTTGATGAAGCCAGAGTGCTCGGGTGCTCTGACCTTCACTTCACATTTGGCATGGCACCGGTAGTAAGACTTAACGGTGCTCTCAGAAAGCTCAGTTCATATGACATTATGGATGAGGAGGCTATTTCAGATATCGCACATAAGATCTGTCCTGATGAACTCAAGGACAGACTTAACAAGCATCTCGACTGTGACTTTTCATATGTTACAAAGAGAGGCTACCGTCACAGAGTAAATGTATTCCGTCAGAGATATCATACAGCTATTGCTCTTCGTCTTCTCAGAAACGATATCCCAACACTGGAAGACCTCGGACTTCCTCCGATTCTTGCAGACTTCGCCATGAGACCAAGAGGACTTGTTCTTGTAACAGGACCTACAGGTTCAGGTAAGTCAACATCGCTTGCAGCTATGCTTGACTATGCTAACCTCAACAAGAGTGCTCATATCATTACAATTGAAGACCCTATCGAATACGTTCACGAACACAAGAGATGTATGGTAAACCAGCGTGAAATAGGACCTGACGTTCCTGACTTTGCAGGAGCCCTCAGATCCGCACTCCGTGAAGACCCGGATATCATCCTCGTAGGTGAAATGCGTGACCTTGAGACAGTTACAGCTGCCGTAACTGCCGCTGAAACAGGACATCTCGTTCTTTCAACACTTCATACAACAAGTGCAGCTGATACAATCAACCGTATCATCGACGTTTACCCTGAGTATCAGCAGAGCCAGATCAGAACACAGCTTGCCAACGTTCTTGTTGGTATCATGGCTCAGACACTTATTCCAAAGGCTGACGGCAAGGGACGTATAGCATGTATGGAAATCCTGAACGTTACAGACGCGGTATCTGCAATGATCAGAGACAACAAGGTTCACCTTATTCAGTCTGCGATCCAGACAGGACGCCAGTTCGGCATGATGTGTCTTGACCAGGAACTTGCACGTTATGTAAGAATGGGTATTATCCACGAAGCCGATGCTCTTGACAAGTGTCAGGATAAGGTTGAATTCTACAGATTCCTTAACTCAGGTGAGTAATTACAGTTTAATATTTTTAAAGGGCTATGCGGTTTGCATAGCCCTTTTTCTGTAATGTTCTGAGTGTGTAATTGAAATTTAAAATCTTATATGGTATAATGAAAAAAGATGGAAAGTGAATTATATGTGAAGTGATACATATCATAAGGCAGGAGGAAACATTATGGAAGATGTAAGAAAGATTGCAAGATATTTATATGTTTGCTATTTTAAAAAGATCAGTCAGAAAATTGATGAGATGAAAATGCATAAATTATTATATTTTATGCAGAGAGAAAGTCTGATTGAAACAGATAAGCCGTTGTTTGAAGCACAGTTTCATGCATGGAAATACGGACCGGTTCTCATTAAAATACGGGAAATGTATAAAAACGGAGTTTTCAGAACAGATGATGTTGTTGACGTAGATAATACGGTTAGATGTGTTGCAGACCGGATTTTCGAAAAGTATGCAGAAAAGGAATCATGGAGTCTTAGCAATATCACACACGCTGAGATATCATGGCTTAGAGCAAGGAAACGTGATAAGAAGATAAATGGACAAAATAGCAATGCTGTTATGACTATTGAAGATATTCGGATGGATGCACAAAGGGTAAAAGAAAGAAGAAAATCATTGGCTGAAGGAATACAGTTTGTTCGAAATGTTCCTGTTTTGAAGGTAAAGCTTGAACATAAGACTGATAAACAAATCAAATTAGAAGGAAGAACGATTGGACAGCTCTTTGGCATTTTTGAGGATTCCGGATATGATAAAAAAATATCTTGATGTAAATAGATTTGTATTGGAGTAAAAATGCTTAATATTGTTTTCGGAGAAATATGATAAACCAAAATGTCTTTACAAGGAAAGCGGGTGATTTTATGAGAACAAATTATAATATTTCAGAAATTTCAGATTTAGTTGCACCAGTTGCTGCAAAGTATGGAGTGAATAAGGTATATTTATTTGGTTCTCGTGCCAGAGGCACATCCAATGAAAACAGTGATTATGATTTTATGATTTCAAAAGGTGCTTTGAGACTGTCTCTTATACACATCTGACGCTGCCGACGATACTCCTTGTGTA
>CAMCOJ010000006.1 GCA_945876405.1 uncultured Ruminococcus sp. | reverse complement strand
CATCTCCGTGCAGATCGGCACCGGCAAACGCAATTTATTTATTGCGTTTACTATAAAATCCCCGTAAAACCAATGTTTACGGGGATTATGATTATGATAAGAGCATATTCTTTAATTTAATAATATCGAGAATATTAATTCTTCCGTTTCCGTCAAGGTCGGCGTTTTTAATCTGTGATTCAGAAAGTTCAACCTTTCCGATCATTGCCTGCAGAAGTATTGTAAAGTCAGCAACTGTGACAATACCGTTTTCATCAACATCTCCAGGGAGAATTTCCGGCTCTTCAGGCTCCTCTGGTACTTCTGAGCCAGCTTCACCTTCAAAGTAAAGTGTAATGCTGTTGAATACGCAGCTGACATCATCTCCGCCTTCAGGGTATTTTTCTGAACTGTGCCACCAGTCTGAAAGTGTAGCCTGTGTACAGTTGATTTCTGCTTCAAATTCATTTCCGTCTTCATCAGCGAATTTACCGTCGAAAGTAATAAGGAGTTTTTCTTTGCCTGCGTCGTAGTTGAAACTCTTGCTGCTCCAGAAAGCTGCGGAACCATCTGCCGGTTTTACGCTGTCAAATGAAAGACCGCCACCGCCGCAGAACCAGCTTGAATTTTCAGAGGAAGTAACCTTTAATGAAATGATTGCTTTTTTGAGGTTTTTAGCATTGCTGCCAAGTGGAATGATGTATCCGCCCTTTGAATCCTGCTTGAGTTCGATCATCTGGTATGTAACTGAAGTTGTTCCGTCTGAACCAGGTTCTTTAATTGATGAACCGGCAATTTCACAGAGCTTTTTGTTTAATTCAGGATCTGCCATTTTGCATTCGATTCTGTCATATCTTCCGCCTGGTGTATCCCATAATACCGGACACATCTGACGTGAGTAAGCAGCTTCACATACTGAAGTAAGAAAACGCATTACTGAATCGGCTTCCTTGTTTTTTGTCGGACAGCCATATTCACCGATGATAACCGGAATGCCATTGTCAACAAATGTGGTCTTCATCATGTCCATTTCTCTGTTGAGGTCATCAATTTCCTGTTCTGTACCCCATGTGGACTGTGCCTTGCCCCAGTCAGCATCTTCTTCAAGAATCGCAAATGTTGAAGGGCTGTAGTAGTGAACTGAAACTGCGCATCTGTTTGCAGGATCGTTCGGCATTTTGAAAAGGGGATCACATGTGTGGCTTATTGCTGTGTTGTAACCGGAAATAAGGAGGTGACGCTTGTCATTGTTGCCACCTGAATTTCTCACAACATCTACGAATTTCTGGTTAATTTCATTTGCAAGACCGAATGATTCTGCCTTGCCTGCGTCGCTTCCGCTCCACTGATTCCAGAGTGTTTCCCAGCCGAGTTCCTCGTTCTGTGACTCAAACATGAGATAATCGCTGTAGTCCTTGTACTGTTCACAAATCTGAGTCCACATCTTTTCAAAGCGTTTCATGCACTCGTCCTTGTTTTCAGGAAATTTGTTTACCCAGCCGTTATCCCAGTGGATATTTACGATAACGTAAAGCTTTGCATCAAGAGCCCAGTCGATTACTTCTGTGACTCTGTCCATGTATGCTTTGCTTATGTTGTAGTTTCCGTCATCTTCCATAAGGTTTGACCATGCTACAGGAACTCTGAGTACACCGAAACCGGCGTCCTTGTATCCCTGAATCATTTCCTGTGTGATTACCGGACTGCCCCATGCTGTTTCATAGTTTTCCGGAGTTGTTCCGTTAATCCAGTCGCCGCACGCTTCAAGTGTGTTTCCGAGATTAATACCAATACCCATATCGCGTACCAGTTCCTGTGTTGAGATTTCTCTCATTGTTCCGGCTGCTTTTGCTGAAGGCAGTGCAGGAACCAAGACCATTACAAACATAACAAAAGATGTAAGTAATGCAGTTAGTTTTTTTCGTGACATTTTTATAACCTCCCGTTCAAATGTAATAAAGACAGTAAAATGTATAAAAAAATTACCCTGAATCATCAATTACTGTCGAACATCACTATAATAATTGTACACTATAATTAGATCGTTTACAACCATGTTTTTGAAACTTAGGTATGAAAAATGAATGTTTTTTAGAGTTGAGTGCTTAACAGGTTTGGAGAAACACTTTTATTTACTTGCTAATTCTGTTTGAAAATGGTATAATTACATTAATTGTTGATATAATTACAGAAATTTAACTGAAAACAACATATATGAAAGGAACAGGGATAATGAAAAATACATATCAGACTACTCATATAGCACCTGCGAGGAGTTATCCAACATATCAGTTTCATGCACACACATCATCATCTGAACCGGCAGATGATGTGTTTCATATCTGCATACTTGAGACATTTCGCTGGCTGAGAAACCGGCTTTCAGATTTTAATGAACTGCCGGAAGAGCTTGTTACTCCTGAACCGGAGGATTACCGAAGTTTCAGTGAAAGCAGATTAGCATCATTTTCACTGGATCTCGGATGCAGCATTGAATCTGTTTACCTTGAAGATGAAGGTATATGGACACTTACGGTTTCAGAAAATGACATGGGTGCAAATATCGGTTCTGAGCAGGAGAGAAAGCCGGTTCAGGGAAGAAGATTTATCACTGAGATTTCATTCAGAAAATTTGCCGGGTTTGTTGAATCCGGTGTCAGAACAGTTTGCTATGAACCGGTTGACACAGATGCAGCCTGCGAAGTTTTTCGTCCGACTCTTGTAAAGAAACTTTCGGAAAATCCTCTGGTCCGTTTCAGAAATCAGTATAATATTGACGGAACACCGGTGATTATTTCCTCACGTAATGAAGCTGAGACATTTTGTGATGCAGTTTTTTCAAGAGACAGTGATATGCCGTTTGTTATAGTATGTGAGCCTGAAAAAATAAAGACTGTAAAAAAAGCGGCTGATGTGTTTGAAAATGCAAAATCTTCATCAGTTTCAGCCATATCATCGGTTCCTTCCGGTGGTTTTTCCGGTAATTTCGCTGCTAAAACAGATTTTGCCTCAGATTTTTCGCTGACTATGGTAAAGAAAAAGGACGAGAAGAAGAAAAAAGATGATGGAAGGAAGTTCATTTCTCTGGATGTTCCACAGCCGAAGCAGAATACAAGAAAAGCTGAATTAAAAGACCAGTATGAGTACAGTGAGCAGATCACCATTAATTATGAGTCTCTTGCTGACAGCCTTAAAGGATTCGGACTTGTGGTATATATTTCGGAAAAATGTCTGAGTATTGTAAACAACAAGCTTGGTTTTGGGTTTAATGCCGGAGATGTAATTGTAATGATGCACGGTGTTGTGTCTGAAACAGTAAAATTTTCAGACTTTAAAAATGACCCTGATGTTCTGAGGAAAAGGCTGAAAAAAGAAGTACGTATGATGCTCAAAGGTGCTGCTTTCAGCTACGGAACCATTGTTTTCGGAACCGATGCACGAATTCTCGGAATGTCCAGAAAGGAACAGGAGAATATGACTCTTGAAGAACGAATCAGTCTTCTTGAGAATCAGAAAAATGCACTTGAGCAGAAAATCAGAGAACTTCAGAACAATGACAATGGAATGCGTATGAATGCTGAAGAACTCCGTAATACCGGCAAAAAGCTTGAAGCCGAGATACGTGAAAGGGAAAAGGCTGAAGCAGCTGCGAAAAAAGCAGAAGATGAACTTGAAAAAATATCAGAGTCATACAGAAAATCATCTTCAGTTATATCATTTTATAAAAGAAAAGCGAAAGATGCCGCACATTTTCCGGATAACGCAGAAGATGTATGCAGCTGGGCTGAGAAAACACTTTTAGAAGGAATAGTAATCACATCAAGAGCGAGGAATGAACTGAAAAAATATTCCGGTGCGCTGGACGTTGCTGACCTCTGCGACGGACTGTACTATCTTAATGCATATGCTGCTTATCGTCTCGGAAAAATATCCGAAGATGAACTGAAGCTATATGCCGAATCATGCTGCTGGGAAGCAACCGGCTGTGGCAAAGGCGCTCTTCGCACATGTGCCGGCGACTATACTGTGACACATGAGGGAGTAAAATACACTCTTGACCTTCATATTAAGAACGGCGTAAGTTCTCAGCTGCTTATAAGGATTTATTTCTGCTGGTCGGATGAACTGGGAAAGGTCGTTATCGGTTCCATGCCGGGACATCTGGGGACGTCGAAGCAGAGTACGTGAATTCCGATTGCATAAGGGTTAGAACAGTATGGAAAATTGATGTAATTTTCCATACTGTTTAATTATATAAATTTTTATATTGACTAATGCCAACTATTATGATAACATTAAAATGTATGTAATTTTATACTGAAGAAAATAAATTCCCCTGAAAGGTCAGATTATGAATATTAACACTTCCAGAATGCTTCCGGTTCAGGAAACATCATATCTTACTGCACAAAATTCAGTTTTGTACAGAACAATAATGAGAATACTTTATAACGAAAAGGAAATGCTCAACTCTCAGATGAGTGCGGAGGAAATATGCAGCAGACTCAGGACATGCAGCGGGTTTGAAAATGCAGAGGCTGAACAGGTTAAGAGCGCTCTTGCTCAGCTTACAGAATGGGAAAACGTAATTCCGATGCAGGATCCGCGGAAGGTAAGTACTATTGAAGAGTATAAAAACAAACAGTACAGATATTCTATTTCCGAACGTGCAGTTATAATAGAACGAATGACTATTGAACTTGAAAATATGACTTCGGAGAGCAATACCCTTTCTTCATCGCTTCTTGTTCGTATAAATGACTGTCTCAGTCAGATAAACAGTATTATTTCTGAGAAAAATATGAGAACGGTCAATGAATGGTGGAAGAATTTCCAGGCTGATTTCAGAAGACTCAACCAGAGTTATTCAGATTACCTGCACACATTTTACTCAGTTAAGGGCGAAAAGCTGATGAAGTCAATGGATTTCATCATTTATAAGGATAAGTTTATACAGTATCTCAGGGATTTTATCCGTGTTCTTCAGAAATATTCTGAGATGATATCAGCAAGAATTGCCGGGTTGTCAGAAGAAAATGTAAATGTACTCATAGGTATAATAACAGACAGTGAGATGGAAATCCCGCGTACCGGGTCTTCACTGCCGGACAGAGAGCAGATACAGCTTCATATTCAGGAGCAGTGGACAGCTGTGCGCCGCTGGTTTGTAAGTGAAAACGGAAAACAGTCTGTCTGCAGTATGGCTATGGAATATACAAATGAGATTATCAGGAAAATCCTGAGTGATGCTGTTATGCTTATGCAGCTTCAGAATACAGTAATAAGCAGAAAGCAGGATTACCGAAAGTATCTCAGTCTTTTTGCTGAATGTGAGGATATAAATGAGGCACATTGTCTTTCCGCTCATGTATTCGGAGTTATGAACGAAAAACATTACCGGTATAATTCGGACAGGACAACGGACAGTATTCACAGCGATATCACAGATATTGAACCGCAGGTGTTTGAAGTCAAACCGCGTACAAGAGTATACAAGCCGAGAGTAAAAACTGAAGGATTTTCAAGCAAAGCATTTGAAAAAGAAGCGGGCAGAATGCTTCATATAAAGCGTATAAATGAAGAACGTGCGATGATAGAAAAATATATCAGGAATAACGAGATGAATCTTGAGGAGATTTCAGATCAGATAGTTCCGGAGCAGGTAAGAAAAACTGTTCTTAAATGGCTGTCGTCTGCAGGTCAGAACAAAAAACGTTCGGGAATTACTGATTTCGGAAGAAGATTCCATATCGAGAATACAGGACGCAGGATAGTGCTGAGATGTACTGACGGTGAACTTGATATGCCAGGATATATAATCAGATTTGAGGAAGAAAACAATGGATGAATTTATAAAATTAATGGATGAATTCTGGATTCTGCGTGAAAATGACCGTGAAAACTATTTTAAAATAAAAAGAGCACTTGATTCTGAACTGCGTGATTTTTTTCATAAATTTCCGGACTGGCGTGTGGTAATAAATAACAAGCTGATTAAACTTGAAAAAGTTCCGGCAAATGCCATGCCTTTTATGGGGATAGACAGTTTTGAGACGACAGATGATTACTGCCTTCTGTGTGCTGTTCTGATCTACCTTGATGACAAGGCCGAAGGGGAGCAGTTTCTGCTTACCGAACTTATTGAAGGTGTTGAACGTATAGTTTCCGGTACAGTAAAAATAGACTTTACACGTTATTCAGACCGTAAGTCACTGGTCAGAGTATTAAGATTTGCTCAGGAGAAAGACCTTCTCAGAATATCAGAAGGATCACTTGAAAATGCAGCCAATGACAGAAATGCTGAGATACTTTATGAAAATACAGGGTATTCAGTTTATTTTTCTGTTCATCAGGATGGAGATGTATCTGAGGTAACCAGTTTCAGGGATTTTGAAACCTATGATGCCTCAGATTCCAGAAAATCCTCGAGAGTTTATCGCCGACTTCTTCTTCAGCCTGCTGTGTACTGGAGTAATTCAGCAGACCCGGAAAGTTTATATCTTAAAAAATTCCGTTCATCAATATCAAAGTATCTTGAACAATATACTGAGGGAAGGCTGGATATTCATAACGGTTCTGCATTCTGCCTCTTTTCAAATGAGAAAAAATACGGAGAACTGTTTCCGTCTGACAAGATGATATCAGGTATTGCCGCACTTATATGCGGAAAACTTATACGAGGTAAACACAGAGAATTTGAAAGCAGGAAAAAATTTGATGAATTCATAATTGAATGTGCAAAAGAGTACAGATCCGGTTTCAGTAAGGAATTTCGTGAGATGTCAGAAGAAAAATTTTTATCACAGGTATTTGAATATATGAAACAGTGGCAGATGATCGAGGAAAATGACGGCAGTATACTTATCACTGACGGTGCATTTCTGTCATACGGTGAATACCCTTCAGATTTTAAGATCAAAGCGGAGGAAAAATAAATGGAAAGATGGATAATGAACAGACTCGGATTCGTGAATTTCTGGGTTTATGATGAAGAGGTTTTTCCTTTGAAAAACGGAAAGATTCTTCTGAGAGGCTCCAACGGTTCCGGAAAATCAATAACAACGCAGAGTTTTATTCCGTATATACTTGATGGTGACAGACAGCCTTCAAGACTTGATCCTTTCGGAAGCAAGGACAGAAAAATGAGCTTCTATCTGCTTGATGACAGAGGAGAGGAAAAAGACGAGAGTACTGGTTATCTCTTTCTTGAGTTTAAAAAGCCTGAGAGCGGACAGTACCGTACAATAGGAATAGGTCTTCACGCAAGAAAAGGCGGAAATATGAATACCTGGGGCTTTTGTATACTTGACGGCAGAAGAGTAGGTTATGATTTTTCTCTCTACAAGACAGTGGGCGGAAAAAATATTCCGTTTGATGCGAGAAGACTGAAGGAAGAGCTGGGCGAAAAAAATCTTTTTGCAGAAAAAATGTCTGTGTATAAGGAAATTGTCGCTAAATATATCTTTGGAATAGAGCCTGAAAATATATCCGATTACGACAATCTTACAGACATTCTTATTAAAACACGTTCTTCAAAGCTTGCCTCAAAGGAAAACCTGAAACCTGCTCAGCTCTATGAGGTGCTGAACGAGTCAATGCAGACACTTTCAGATGATGACCTGAGACCGATGGCAGATGCTATGAACCGTATAGAAGAACTTAACGGTCATATAGAAGATGCGGAACGCGCACTTGATGAGACAAAGTATATTTCAGCAGAATACAGAAAATATAATGCATATGTTCTCTGGAATAAATCAAGAAGATATATGAAAAAACATGCTTTGGCAGCTGAACTTCGTAAGAACGCTGAAAAGTTCAAATCAGATATTGAGGAAAACAAAATACTGCTTGAAACTGCTGACAGGGAATACGATATCAGTATGCAGACACTTTCTGATTACAAGCGTGAGAAGGAAAGCCTCGACCTGACGGATATTGAAGCGAGGATAACGCAGAAACAGAGTGCACTTTCCAGTATAGAAAGAGACAGGAAAGATGAATCTGTAAAGAAAAGAATCTGTGATGAAAAGAAAGAACAGATCAGGAAGAAATATATCGAGAAGCGGGATACGGAAATAAAAATTGAAGACTATGGGTATGAAACTGAGGTTCAGCTTAAAGAATACAGGACTTATGAGGAATATCAGTTTCCTTTCTACGATAATTATCTTGCCGGCATTAACAATGATCCTGATTTTTGTCTCCAGGGAAGTGTGTGCAGAAGAGAGTGTGCGTCATTTGCTGATTCTGTAAAGAAGGCACTTAACGCAATAAACAAATATGAATCAGAAAAGCTTCGTGAGGATGAAGCACTTCGTAAACTTGACGCAGCAAAGGAAGAAGCTGAAAAATCAAGGCGTGAACTGGCTGCGGCCGAAACAGCATTTGATGAGCAGAAGGACAGGTTGATTGAGTCTTATTATATTGCGTCAAAGAATAATGAAGAATATGAAATTAACGAGGATACACTCTCAGAACTTGAGGAACTTGTCTCAAAGTATGAAGGTTCGGGTTCAGCGGCAGAACTATACCGTGTTCTCGGCAGAGAAAAGAATATAATTGAGAAAAAACTTGTAGAAACTGAAACAGAGCAGAAATTAGTATGCAAGAAGTACAGAGATGAGTGCAGTGAAAAATCTGCAGAACTTGAGAAACTGAAGAATATGACCGAGCCGGTTCCTGAGAGAAATGAGCGCAGGGAAGAGGCAAGGAAGAAACTTTCTGAAAACGGAGTAAAATTTTATTCTTATTATGAATGTATTGATTTCACAGATAATGTGGATGAAGAAACCCGTGCTGTACTGGAAGCAGAACTTATAGACTCAGGAATGCTTGATGCTCTTGTTATTCCGGGAGCAGACAGGAAACTTGCTGAAGAAATTTTAGGTGATGTATCAGACTGCATTATACTTGATGATGAAAACAGATTTACGGAGAGCCGGTATTTTAAAAATATCTTTGATTTTTCAGTTCCGTATCCGGAAACAGATGAAAATGGATTCTTCAGAAACGGTATTATTTCAGGGCATGCAAATTCCTATGGCAGTGTTAGATTTATAGGTACTGAAAGCAGAAAACGTTACAGAGAAAAAATGATATCAGATCTGATACAGCTTCTTTCTGAGTCAGAACAGCTTCTTGAAAATGCAATATCAGAACTTGAAAAAATCAGAATCAGGATAAAAACACTTGATTCTGAATATAAAAAAATGCTTGATACATCTGATATCGATGCAGCCTGCAGTTTCGCGGACAAATGCAGAAGTGCTGTTGATGTAAAAATAAAAAATCTGGAGCACTGCGAAAAGGAATACAGTCTTGTACGATCAGCAATTCAGACTTATAAGGTTGAAGCTGAAAGGCTTTGCAGTGGTTTTCCGTATAAGAGAACATCAGAAGAATATTCTGATGTATATGATTCTGTAATGAGCTACCGGGATACAGTGATGGGAATTATTGATATCCTTAGAAATAAAAGCGAAAAGATGCGTGAACTTTCTGCACTGGAAGACATGATTGCAGATGCAGAAGAAAATGTTGAATCCATTGAAAACGACCTTAAGAGTATATCTGCAAGAATACATGCCAGTGAGGAAACAGTACGGCTCTGTGATGAATTCCTGAACAGTTCTGAAAATGCAGATAAGAAGGAAAGAGCAGAGTTCCTCGTAAAGGCAATTGATGAATCAGAACAGAAATGCAGAGAATACAGCAGTTCAAAGACCAGATGCGAGGTTATGCTGAATAATTTGTCAGAACAGCTTGAAAAAGAACGGGAGAACCTCAAAACCGCAGAAGACGAAGAGAATATGCTGAGAGAAATTTATATCGAGGAACTTAACCTTGGCTATAATTCGTATGAAAGCAGTAAGACTCCCGAGCAGTTTGCGTCTGAACTTGAAAAAAATATTGCTGAAACAGAAAAACAGAAGAGTTTCACAGAAATTCAGGACCGTCTTGCTGATTCGTACAGAAAACACAGTAGTGTTCTTTCTGCTGAGTACGGAATGAATCTTGGACACTGTTTTGAGGATGATGATACTGATACAGTTCGCAGAAGAATGCAGATAACTCTTATATGGAAGGGAAAGAAAATATCTCCTTTTGATTTTGAAAAGGAACTTATAGAAACTATCGAAAATGACAGACTTCTTATAAGAAAGAATGAAGAGGAGATGTTCAAGGAAATTCTTCTTGATACAATCAGCAAGAAACTGTACACCCGTATTGAGGAAAGCAGAAAATGGGTTGATTCAATGGCCGAACTGATGCAGGGTATAAATACTTCAATGGGACTCTCATTTTCTCTGAGCTGGAAACCTAAAAAGGACATAAACGAAAATGAGATGAACTATGATGAACTTAGCAGGATACTGATTAAGAGCCGTGAGCTTGTAAGTAACGAAGATTTTGAGCGGCTCTCAGAACATTTCAGCAGTAAGATAGAACAGGAAAAAATGCTGCTTGAAGAAAAAGGCAGTGATATAAATTACTCAGATATAATCAGAACTGTTCTTGATTTCAGAAACTGGTTTGAATTTAAGCTTCATTTCAAACAGCCGGGCAGTCCAAAGTATTCTGAACTGACAAACAGTCGTTTCAATACATTCAGCGGCGGTGAAAGAGCTCTCAGCCTTTATATTCCGCTTTTTGCAGCAGTTGCAGCACAGTATAAAAAAGCCGGAGACCAGGCTCCTATGATACTTGCTCTTGACGAGGCTTTCGCCGGAGTTGATGACAGTAATATAAGCGAGATGTTCGGACTTCTTGAAAAACTTGGCTTCGGATATATCATGAATTCACAGGCTCTATGGGGCTGTTATGAAACAGTTCCTTCCCTTGAGATTGCAGAACTGTTCCATGAAAAGGACAGCGGAGTTATAACTGTAATTCTGTACGAGTGGAACGGTAAACGGAAGATACTTGAGGAATAAAAGCTATGCAGGAAAAACTTGTTCAGTGTGTCGAATATTTTAAATCCCGTCCGCAGTACAAAAGAATAATGCAGTGCATTCTTAAGAATTATCAGAGCTACGGAGGACCTGCTGGAAATGTAATAATAAAAGATGCTTCGTATGAAGAATGTATGGCAGCAACCGAAATAGTTTCACCCAGGAGGCCATATGCGCCTCCGCTTCTGAAATTTAAATTATCTGATTTTGAGAAAGGAATTGCGGAAACACGGTTTGGAAATCTGAATCTTCAGCAGATTATTGAGACTTATTTTAATACAGAAATAGTAAGCAGCAGAGACAGAAAAAACTCTGAGGATGAGCAAAAGCGGAATTTCTGGGAGAAAATGATTTCAGACTCTGAAAACAGCTGTTGTCAGGACTGGTTCAAAGAAATGTATCACAGCCAGAATTACGGTTATCGATCAGTTATGACAGAATACAGAACCTCTCGGAAAAATGCAGAAAAACTAATGGGATATCTGAAAGAAGCGATTGATATCTGCTCCGTAATCAGCTATCCTGTTCAGCTTGCTGTTTTAAGTGCCAGAGTAACGGGAAATCCACATTATTTTGATAAGTCTAATCCGGCTGGCAGACTCCTTCTTCAGGGAATCTCGTATATTTCGGGAATAAAGCTGACCGGATTGTCAGAGACGGAAAAAGAAATCTATTCGGCTTTTAATATAGAACCGGATACTGTTTCAGGCGCTGCGGCGGCAATAGGTGTAAGACTTTTTGATTCAGGGCACCATGAACATCCGGGATATAAATATTTTGCTGATAACGGAGAAGTATGCCTTATTTCTGTTTCCGGACTAAGTAAAATAGAATATGCTGACTGTGACGGAAAAACAGTTTATATAGTGGAAAATCCTATGGTTTTTTCAGCACTGTCAGATACGGTTGCAGAATGTGGCTCGTGTCTTGTCTGTACTTTTGGTCAGATAAAGTATTCTGGTCTCAGACTTATAGATATGCTTTCCGAGAGCGGATGCCGGATACTGTATTCCGGTGATTTTGACCCGGAGGGAATGCAGATTGCTGACAGGATTGTTTCCAGAAATAAAAATATAAGACCGTGGCGAATGAGTCCTGAAGATTACAGTGGAATTGATAAATCGGAAACGATAAGTGAGAAAAGACTGAAGATACTTGAAAGCATCTCGGATTCTGAATTACAGACGACAGCTGGGCTGATACTGAGCAGTAAAAAAAGTGCTTATCAGGAACTTTTAACTGAGACTCTCAGGAAAGATATTCTTTCTGAAAAAAATAACCATTGATTATTTTGGATTATTATGATATAATAAAAATGTTTGTGATTTTAGTGGATTTTTGGCTAAAAAGGAGATGAAATAATATGCCTGCAAAATTTCACCTGCCTGATTTTGTCAGACATTTCAAGCTCAATATGATTCTGCTGGAAATGCTGAACAGACAGCCGGAAATTTTTTATGACGGAGTAGAGATTGCCTCGGTATATGGCACATTTCCAGGATCAGTATGGAACGGCGGACGATCATTTAGCGGGAAGATTGACGCAAAATCAGTACAGGGGATTCTTGAAAAATTTAATTCGAGGAATATTCCGTTAAGGTTTACATTTACTAATCCTCATGTTGGACCTGAACATCTCAGGGATCCTTTCTGCAATACGTGTATGAAGATGGCAGACAACGGAATGAACGAGGTAATCGTTGTTTCGCCTTTGCTTGAGGACTATATTCGTAACAGGTATCCGAACTTTAAGATAACAAGTTCCACATGCAAGCAGATTGAGGACATGGATAAGCTTTGCGAAGAACTTGAAAAAGACTATAATCTTGTTGTTCTCGACTATAACTGGAATAATAAGTTCGAAATACTCGAAAAAATTCCTCATAAGGAAAAATGCGAACTTCTGGTCAATGCCTGCTGTACTCCGAACTGCAAAAGGCGAAAGGAACACTATGACTTTGTCGGAGAATATCAGATAAAGATTACTGAACATATGAAACACCCTGATGAACCGTTTAATTTCAGGGATTTTGAATGTCCGCAGATGGGCATGGCTCTTTATCAGACTATTGATTATCCGACTCATATCAGTCCGAAGGATATTTATAACAGATACGTCCCTATGGGATATGAAAATTTTAAAATCGAAGGAAGATCAGTTCCTGATATTAATATTCTCGAAGCGTATGTGTATTATATGATAAAACCAGAGTACAGAGATGAAGCAAGACTGTTTATGCTGCTTGCACTTACGAGAGGACACAAATATTTTAATAACTGATTTTAAAAGGTGCGAAATGAAAAATAATTTAAAAAAATACATAGCCGGAGCGGCTGTTTTGTCAGTATCTGTGTTTTCAGCACTTTTAAATGGCATTTCTGCTCAGGCGTTCAGTGAAGAAGACAAAATCAAGGCATCAGATGTAATAAAAATCAGACAGAGTATTATAGGCTCTGTTATTCTTACAGACGATGACTACATAAGATATGATATAAATGAAGACGGAGTAATTAACTTTAAAGATTTTCATGCAGCCAGGGCACTGTTCCTTAAAGATAATGAACTTTCAGAGCTTATAGGTGTCGTCACAACAACTGACAGCAGCATAATTATGCCGCCTGGTACCGTAATTACAGATGAGGATATACTTCCTGATGTCACGACAGTTCCTGAGGAGACTTCAGTACCTGCTACTGCTCCTGAAACTACATTGACATCACCGGTTACAACAACTGTTCAAACAACAACAGTTACAACCACTATCACTACAGTGCCGGTTACAACAACTGAGGCAACTACAACGACTGTGACTACAGTTACAACACCAGCAGTATCATACAGACCACCATCAAAGAAACTTGATGTTAACTGCATCAGGCAGAACCCTGAGCTTCCTACGGGGTGTGAGGTAACTTCGCTAACCATGCTTTTAAATCACTATGGATTTGGTGTGTCAAAACTTCAGCTTGCAGACATTATGCCGAAGTTTAATTTTTACTATATTGGTTCGGAACTTTATGGTGCTGATTTTATGACTACTTTCCCGGGAAATCCGGCAAGCGGTTCAGGTTACGGGTGTTACACACCTTGTATGGTTACCACAGCAGAAAAATACTTTAACCTTATCGGAAATGACGAATATTACCTTGAAAATCTCACAGGAACGGATTTTGACAGACTACTTTCATATGTTGCTGCAGACAAGCCTGTTCTTATCTGGGCGACAATCAGTATGATTGAACCGTATTATACAACAACCTGGACAACACCAGAAGGTAACAGAGTCACATGGTATGCAAATGAACACTGTCTTCTGCTTACAGGGTATGACAAAAATACAGGTACGGTATATGTGAACGATCCGCTCAAAGGCAAAACATCATACGCGATGAGTGTGTTCAAGCTAAGATATAATCAGATGGGTAAATATGCAGCTGTTCTCAGCAGGAAGGGCGAAGATGTAAAACTTCCTGAAACTGAACCGCCGCATAACAGTTCGGGTTCAGTCCACAAAGTCGGAGACGTTGTTCAGTACACCGGAACGGTCTACTATTCAAGCTACGGCGGAAGTACAGCAGAAGTAAGCGGCACGTTTACTATCACCGAAATAGTGGAGGATGAATCAAGACCATACAGAATAAGACTTGGTACAGCAGGCTGGGTACCATATAATTTCTAAACTCAAAAAACACTGTTATGATTTTTCATGGCAGTGTTTTTTCACGATATAATGAAAAAATCATATAATGATAACATACCAGAAATATTGAAAAGGGTGATGTTATGGTTATTTATCCGGGAAAAATACTCAGACCTGGCATGACAGGTTTTACAGTCAAAGTTCTTCAGCAGAGTATGAATGAAGAGAAAGAACTTATTAAAGATGAAGGTTGCTTTGAGAACGGAGTATATGATGAACGGACAGCTGAAATGGTCAGAAAATACAGGAATTTTTTTGGACTTCCGGACGGAGATACAACCGGATACTTTTTGTGGAACAGGCTGGTGAATAAATGTTAAAAAATTTGTAAAAACTATTGCAATTATAAGAAATATCTGCTATAATATAAATACAGATAAGGGAAAAACTGTTATTATAGGAGATACGTATGAAAAAGAACAAACTATTCACTAAAAAGACAGCAAAAGGCTCGGTTTCCATTATGCTTGCATTTATGATGCTTCCGGTTTATACATTTGCAGGAACAATAGTTGATGCAATAAGAGTATCATCCGCCAGACAAATGGCATCCGATTCGGCAGATCTTGCGGCGAATGCCGGACTTTCTGATTTTGACAGTGTACTTAAGTCAGTGTACGGACTGTTTGCAGTTTCATCAACTGAAGAGGAACTTCAGGAAAATCTTTACGATTATTTTTACCGTACAGTAAACAATACTGCTCTGACTTCAGAGGACGAATCAGGAAGAAAATACATAGACGGGATAGCCGGATTATTTTCAAATCCTTCCGAGTTCCAGTTTGATAATCTGATTAATCTTAATACGGAAGCATTTAATGCTGAATTTACAGAAGGAGCTGTACTTGCTGACCCTGCTGTGCTTAAGAGTCAGGTTACTGAATATATGAAGTATACCGGACCTTTGAAAATGAGCAGCGGTTTAATAAACAAGCTTGGTGTGTTTAAGGATTTCAAAGCTCAGAACGACGCAGTTGATGCCAGGGTCGAATATGATAAAAGTCTTGAAAAAATCAATAATATATGCCGGAAAATCTGGGAGGATGCCTCGGCTTACAATAACTGTATTTCCGGAGCTGACTTATCGGGGTCTGAAAATCTGGTTTCAGAGGTAAGAGACAAGTACAGAGATGCAATATCCGATCTTGAAGTCTACAAGGTGCTTAAGGATCGTGAACTTCCTGCAGAATACAATGAAGAATCAGAAAAGTACATCAGTTCACTGGCAGATGATGCCGGAGTTTCTGTACTCGATGTCTCGTATGATGTTTTATCCGTTTATCTCAGATCTGCAGACGGGACAGAGTCAGAATTTATGCGGAATATCAGAGAGATTAAGTCGGAAGGAGACTTTAATTTTATCAGCAGATTATCAGAACAGTCTTCAGAAATTACAAATGTTTGTTCTGCTGCTTTTATTTATCTCGATGAATTAAGCAGATGCAGTGATGAAGAACGAAAAAACAGGGAGAAAGAATCTGCCAGAGCTGAAGAACTTTATACGATTATTCATGAAACGATAAATGAAGCATGGTCGTTAAGAGAAAACCGTAAAAACAATGCTGATAATAAATGCAGGGAAGCAGCAGATCTGATTTGTTCTTTCATGGATATTTCTTTTGAAGCTTCGCAACATCTGAAAAGCCTCAGTTCTTCTCTTGAAAAACTTCTTGATTCAATTGATGATGCGGAAGAAGCCGGACAGAACTGGCAGGACGCAATTTCCAGACTTTCAGACGGGGAAGTAAAAACTTCAATGCAGAATGAGTACGACAACGGAGTTAAGGCATTAAGCAGAGAAGATATCTCAAAGTACAGGGAAGTCACTGAAAAAAATCTCGGATATTTTAAAAATATTATTTCGTATGCAGAATCAGTAAGATTTCACGATAAAAAGGTTGTGGATTACTTTGATTATGCTGAAACATATATGCCATTACTCAGTGAAGTGAATGTTTTTTCGGTTTATGATGCTGAAAATGCGGCTGCCAATGAAATAAACAATGAATTTTTCGCACCGGATTCAGCCTTTTCTTCCAAACCTGAAGGTCAGGGTGAAGAATATAATTTTTATAAATACCTTAAGAGCGTTTATGGAAAAGAGGGAGTAAAGGAAAGAAGTAAAAAGGAATCAAAAAAACTGATTACCGCCATGAATGCTCTCGGAAATCCGGAAGAAGTTCTGAGAGATGCATGTGATGAAAATAAAACGGACATTCTTTCGGTGATTTCATCTGAGAAACTTGAGAAAATAAAAAAATGCGCGGAGCTTCCTGAATCAAATCCGGAGTTTGAAGTAAATCACACTGATGACAATGCTGAAAGTATGCTTGAAGGACAGCAGGAGCTTCTTGAAAATGCAGGAAGTTTTCTCGGAGAAATAGGCAGTCTCAGTGAAACTGTTATGGATGAAGGTATAGAAAATCTTCTTGTTACAGAATACATAATGCAGATGTTCAGTTGTCAGACATCAGGAAAAGAGTGTTCGGGAGGCAGTGTAAGTGAATTGCCCCAGAAAACGCTGACCGGAATTGAAATGAATAAGGACAATAATGTTTTTTACCAGTCAGAAGTTGAATATCTGCTCTGGGGAAATGAAGATATGGAAAAAAATCTTCAGTATACAGGCTCTCTTATTTTCGGGACAAGATTTGCACTTAACAGTGTGTATGCATTTACAGATTCAGAAATAAGGACAGTTACTCTTTCCGCAGCCACTGCTATTGCCGGATGGACAGGCTTTGGCATCCCGGTTGTAAAGACTGTTCTCATTCTTTCTCTTGCCCTTGCTGAGTCCGTTTCTGACCTTGATGAACTTCTTGACGGAAATGCAGTTCCCGTTTATAAAAATTCTTCATCCTGGAAGATGAAACCTTCAGGTCTGGTGAATGCTCTTGTAAATGAATCCGGAGAAATAGCAGAACTCGCTGTTAACAAAGCCGGAAAAAAGGTTGAGGATATTTTCGAAAAAATTGAAAACTCAGCAGAGGACGGAATTGACAGTCTGACTGAAACGGTAAACGATTATGTTGACGAATTTGCGGATGAAAGTATTGATGCGGCTGAAAATACAATGAAAAATGTCCTCTTCGCAGCGGTTATATCTGTTATTGAAAATGCGGAGGAATATACTTCGGAAGAAAAGATTTCTGCTTATCTTGCTGAGAAAATAAATTCAGTTGAATCATCAGGAAATGATATTTCATCAGCTGCTGTCAGGGAGTTAAAAAATCTTTTACTCGAAGAAACTGACAGGATAGCAGCAATGATCAGTCAGAAATGTTCATCAGTTACAAATATGACCAGTGAGAAAGCTGTTGCATTATCTGAAGAGATTTGTGAAAAAACGGAAGAGATAATAGATTCGCTAAGAGAGTCAGTAAAGGAAAGCATAGGAGAAGTGGGGAACCTTATTAAGAAAAATGCTGTTTCAGGCATTTCCGGGGCCGGTGAATATGCAACAGAGTATGCAAAAGATTTTGTCGGAAATATGGTCAGCGGTGCAGCAACAGAACTTACTGAAAAATTCGGAGGTGCATTTGAGAATGTCGCAGCATCAAAAAATGCTGTTTCTCCGGCAAGTGCTGTTACACTCACGTATAAAGCTGTCTCTTATACACATCTCCGAGCCCACGAGACAGGC
>CAMCOJ010000005.1 GCA_945876405.1 uncultured Ruminococcus sp. | reverse complement strand
TTCCTCAATGGTCATCTCAAGGATTTTTTCTTTACCCTTATCGTCTTTTTCGACTTATACCCCATACCGCATATAATCATGGCCACTGAGAAAAATACAGTTCCGATATCGTTCAGACTGTCTTTTTTCATCGCAAACTTCATTATAATACCGGTAAATGCAATTATGCTTATAAAGGGAAGAAATATTCCCGGTTTATAGTCCGTACAGAATAATGCTGTTATCCATGAAGTAAATGTGGTTCCGATATTTGACCCCATCATAATCCCGATAGTCTGTCCGAGCTGCATTATTCCGGAGTTTACAAGACCAACAAGTACCTCCGTTAATGCCGTTGATGACTGAATGGCAACCGTTATCCCCGCACCAAGTGCAAGGCTCCGGAACTGATTTGAATTGACCTTTTTCAGCGCCCGTTCAATACGTCCGCCCTTGATTTTTTCAAACCGCAGAGATATCTCACTGATACCGAAAATAAAAAAAGTAAGGCCTGCAAGTATACAGAACAAGTTACTGTCCATTTCTGTCTCCTTTTTTATAAAACTTTAATATCATAATATTTTTTCAGGATAAATTCTATCCTGCACTTTACAGAATATTTACATATATTATAACTTAATTTCATAAAAATTTCAACGATTTTCTGGCACCGGAATTAAATTCTGCAGCAAAAAAACACACCGAAATACGATGTGCTTTTGTGAATTATAATACTATAAGTGTTACGCGGAATTTCCCGTCTTTATATTCCGTTTTCATACTCATTCCGTTTTGCTCTGCAGCGTTCTTTACTATCGTAAGTCCGAGTCCGCTTCCCATCTTGCCGCTTCTTGCTTCATCTCCCCGGACGAAAGGTTTCCACAGTTCATCTGCAGAAATGTTTAAAACCTCATCGCTGTCATTCTCGGCTGTAAACCTGTTCTTTTCAAAATTAAAATCCACTCTGCCGTTTTCAGTAGTGTATTTTACTGCATTTGAAATGAGATTTTCAATGGCATGGCTCATAACTTCCCTGTCCGCAAAAATCTTCATTTCACCGCTTAAATTAACTGATATATTTCTTTCTTCTGTCTCTGTTATGTATTTTTTTAAAAGTTCTTCTGTCAGTGCTCTCAGGTCTGTTTCTTCCGGTTTTAATTTAACAGAACCGCTTTCCAGCTTTGAAAGTTCAAGAACATTTTTTATTATCCCGTCCATGTACTCAACATTCCTGATTATTGAATCAATATAATGCTCATTTTTCTCCGGAACTGTATTTTCCTTAAGATTCTCCGCATATCCTGACACTGCCATAAGCGGGCTCTTCAGATCATGGGCAAGAGTACCGGTCATTTCTCTGCGGTAGTCCTCGGCAAAATAAAGCATCTTAAGCTCTGAATACACAACTCTGCTTCTGAGATATGCAACCAGAATGACAAAGGCAAGAAAAATCAGATACAGAACAGTAACCAGCCCGCCCCAATTCCAGAAATTATAAGTAAATACTCCGGTAAGAACATATTTTTTTCCGTCAGATGAAATAGTACGGCAGGCATACTGTTCGAATTTCATTAAGGTTTGAGTTGAATACATATCACACCCCACATCAAAACCGCCGCTTTTCAAATCAGGCTGATAGTTCTTCAGTTTTGTCATTAATTCACTGTCCGGCTTGCTTTTTTCTCCTGAATCAGCAATTATATTGTTATCTGCATCAGACAATATAAAGGCCGCATCCGTAAGTCGCTCACTGTAATTATATGCATCTTCAAAATTTACTGCCATTGCCGATAAAAAAACATGCCTGGCCTCTGTTACATCACTGTCTGTCATATATGCATACTCACTGCTTTTTTCAATTGTAGTACAGGCATCTTCAAAACATTTTTTAGCCTGAGTGTTTAAATCCGTTGATAAAAACAAACCGGCACAGTATATACAAAACAGTGTAAATACGGTTGCAATTGTAACATATACAGCCGATTTTACCGCAAAAATCCTTACAAAGGATTTTCTTTTTACCGGCCTGAATGTCCTGTTTCTGCTGTTATTATTTTTCATTGTTTCTTCCTCCTTGTTATTCTTCCAGCTTATATCCTCTGCCGAAAACAGTTTTTATCTGCAAACCTGCAGTTCCCAGCTGTTTTCTGAGTTTTTTGATATGATTATCAACGACTCTGTCATTTCCGTCGAAATCATATCCCCAGACATATTTCAGAAGACTCTCTCTGGATACTGCCATTCCTCTGTGCTCCATAAGATATTTCAAAAGAGCATACTCCTTAGGTGCAAGTTCAGCCTGTGCCCCTGAAACATAAACTGTATAGCAAAGCGGATCAAGTTCTATCCTGCCGCATACAAGCTTTTCTGATCGCACCATTCCCTTTGACCTCCTGATAAGTGCATTCGCTTTTGCCATAAGTTCTGCAATTCTGAACGGTTTTACGATATAGTCATCGCATCCGTTTTCATATCCGTACAAAATATCCTCTTCTCTGCCTCTTGCTGTTAAAAACAACACCGGAACTGAGCTTTTCTTTCTGATTTCACGGCATATTGAGAACCCGTCTATGTACGGAAGCATAACATCCAGCATAATAAGATCATATTCATTTTCATAGAGCATTTCCAGTCCCCTCTGACCATCCGGTGCAGTCTCAACAGTCATTGTATCCGATGCCCTTGAGAAATAATCGGTGATAACCTCCCTTATTTCCTCGTCATCCTCTACAAGAAGCAATCTGTACATTTTCCTTCCTCCCTTCTGTAAATATATTATAACAGCAGAATGTATCCTTTTTATATCCTTAATATATTCTTTTTATCTTTTTCAAAAAAAATCCCGAACAGAATATGTCCGGGATCCTTTTATATAAGTTATTTAATTATTCAATAAATTAAACAAGCTTGATGATAGCCATTTCTGCAGCATCGCCACGACGTGGTCCGATCTTGATGATCTGTGTGTAACCACCGTTTCTTTCTGCATACTTTGGAGCGATGTTGTCGAATAAATCCTTAACAACGCTTTCCTTTGTAACGTAAGCGAGAACCTGACGCTTTGAGTGCAGGTCATTCTTCTTACCAAGTGTTATCATCTTTTCAGCAACAGCACGAACTTCCTTTGCTCTTGTAACTGTTGTTTCGATCTGGCCGTTTTCAAGCAGATAAGTAACCATAGCTCTGAGCATAGCTTTTCTATGATCAGATGTTCTACCCAGCTTTCTTGTACCTGGCATTGAAATTCACTCCTTTTCTATAGTGACGCTGACAGAATGCCAGCAATGAAAATGTTTTACGATTATTCTTCTTCGGAAGAGAGGTCAAATCCAAGTGACTGTAATTTTTCCTTAACTTCGTCAAAAGATTTTTTACCGAGATTACGTACCTTCATCATTTCCTCTTCGGACTTGTTGATGAGGTCGTCAACGGTATTAATACCCGCACGCTTTAAACAATTAAACGAACGTACCGATAAGTCAAGTTCCTCAATGGTCATCTCAAGGATTTTTTCTTTACCCTTATCGTCTTTTTCGACTAATACTTCAGCTATACATGCATCCTCTGAAAGGTCGATGAACAGCTTTAGATGCTCGTTGAGGAGATTGGCTGCCTGAGATATAGCCTCCTTGGCGGAAATTGTACCATCTGTCCAAACTTCAAGTGTAAGTTTGTCAAAATCAGTAACCTGACCGAGTCGAGTGTCTTCTACGTGATAATTAACCTTTAAAACAGGAGTATATATACTATCAACAGCAATTACATCAATAGGCATATTTATAATCTGCTTATTACGTTCAGCTGATACATAGCCTCTGCCTCTGTCAAGAGTAATTTCCATATACAGCTTTGCGTCCTTACCAAGTGTTGCAATATGCATACCCGGATCAAGTATATCAACTTCAGAATCAGTCTTTATATCACCGGCAGTTACTTCACATTCACCTTCAGCTTCGATAAAAACTGTCTTCGGACCATCGCTGTGCAGCTTGGCTGTTAATCCTTTTATGCTAAGGATTATCTCAGTAACATCTTCTTTAACACCCGGAATTGTTGAGAGTTCATGATGAACACCGTCAATCTTTACTGATGTTACAGCAACACCAGGAAGTGAGGAGAGTAATACTCGTCTTAAACTGTTACCAAGTGTAATGCCATAGCCGCGTTCGAGCGGAGACAGTACAAACTTGCCGTACTTGCCGTCACTTTTGAGATCAACTGTTTCAATTTCCGGTTTTTCTATTCTTTCAAGCATAAAAACCCTCCTATTTCGCAATCACATTAATAGTAATTAGTCGTTTGACCGTCATTATTTTAAGAAACCTCAGGAGATTACTTAGAATAAAGTTCGACAATCAAATGCTCTTCTACTTCATAGTCAAGGTCTTCCTTAACAGGCATACGAACAACCTTAGCTGAGAAATCCTCTTTGTTAGCTTCAAGCCAGAGAGGAACTACTCTGCCGTTTGTAAGTTCAACGATTTCCTTGAACTTTGTGCTCTTTCTGCTGTTTTCTCTGAGTGAGATAACATCACCCGGCTTAATTCTATATGAAGGAATGTCAATCTTCTTACCGTTTACGCTGAAGTGACCGTGAGTAACAAGCTGTCTTGATTCACGTCTTGTTGTAGCAAGACCCATTCTGAATACAACGTTATCAAGTCTTGATTCAAGAATTGTGATAAGGTTTGTACCAGCCTGACCCTGCTGCTTTTCAGCGATTTCGAAGTAGTGGTAGAACTGCTTTTCGAGTACACCGTAGATAAACTTCAGCTTCTGCTTTTCCTTAAGCTGCATTCCGTATTCGGAAAGCTTCTTTCTGTTACCCTGATCAGCCTTACGCTTTGTGTCCTTTGAAACACCCATAACCAGTGGGCTGATACCTAAATACTTACATTTCTTAAGAAGTGGTTCTTTATTAATAGCCATTGCTATTACCTCCGTTTTTTAAAAAATATCGAATTTGAATATTGTATTCGACGCCAAGCAAACTATAGCTCAGTTATTATACTTGTTACTATACACGTCTTCTCTTTGGAGGACGGCATCCGTTATGTGGAATTGGTGTAACATCCTTGATCATCTTTACTTCAAGACCTACAGTCTGAAGAGCTCTGATAGCAGCTTCACGACCTGAACCAGGTCCCTTTACGTAAACTTCAACTGACTTGAGACCGTGTTCCATAGCAGCCTTAGCAGCTACTTCTGCAGCGTTCTGAGCAGCGAATGGTGTTGACTTCTTAGAGCCTCTGAAGCCTAAACCGCCTGAGCTTGCCCATGAAATTGCATTACCCTGAACGTCAGTGATTGTAACGATTGTGTTGTTGAAAGTGGACTGGATATGAACAGCGCCATTTTCAATGTTCTTGCGTTCTCTGCGTCTCTTAACAGTAACTTTTTTCTTCTGCTGTGCCATTGTTCATTTCCCTCCTTACTTCTTCTTGTTAGCGATTGTCTTAACAGGACCCTTACGAGTTCTTGCGTTTGTCTTTGTACGCTGACCTCTTACAGGGAGACCCTTACGGTGACGAATACCGCGGTAGCAGTTGATTTCAACAAGTCTCTTGATGTTAAGAGCGATTTCTCTTCTGAGGTCACCTTCAACATTGATGTTCTTGTCGATGTATTCACGAAGCTTGTTTTCATCTTCGTCTGTGAGATCCTTTACTCTTGTGTCAGGATTAACACCTGTTTCAGCTAAGATCTTCTTTGCAGTTGTGTTGCCGATACCGAAAATGTAAGTAAGAGCGATTTCAACTCTCTTGTTCTTCGGTAAGTCAATACCAGCTATTCTTGCCATTAACTAATTGCACCTCCGTTAGCGGACTAAATATTAGCCCTGTCTCTGTTTATGCTTTGGGTTTTCGCAAATAACCATTATTTTGCCTTTGCGTTTAATTATCTTACACTTCTCGCACATAGGCTTTACTGAAGGTCTAACTTTCATCGAAAATACCTCCTATTTGATAGTTAGAAAAAGGGATACCGGATTATTTACATCTCCAGGTAATTCTGCCTCTTGTCAGGTCATAAGGTGACATCTCAACGGTTACCTTATCACCCGGTACTATACGGATATAATTCATTCTTAATTTGCCTGAAATACCGGCCAGAATCTTATGACCGTTAGGCAATTCCACACGGAATAAAGTATTAGGTAAAGCATCAACTACTACACCCTCAACTTCAATTGCGTCTTCCTTTGCCATACTCTAAACCTCACTTTCACTCACTGAAAAAACTGTGTTTCTCAGTATCATTTTAAGCTTTTTGTCAGTAATTTCATTAAGATCTATAACAGTGTTCGATACTGCAAGATGTTTAATGTTCTTTCTCTTAGGTTTATCAAGTTTTCTTGTCTTACCGTCAGCTATCAGAACATATCTGCCATCGCCGCAAACCTCAGTAACGACAAAATTTCTTTCATCATCACGTCCTGCTTTAGCCTTAACTACTGTACCTTCAATTATTTTCACAACATCCTCCATCATGGCAGTGTCAGTATAACAGCACCTTCTGAAGTAATTGCTACCGTATGCTCAAAATGAGCTGAAAGAGATCCGCTGGTCGTAACAACAGTCCATCCGTTTTCAAGTACCTTTACGCCCTCACCTTTTGCATTGATCATAGGCTCGATGGCAATTGTCATACCTGAAACCAGTCTTGTACCGTGTCCCGGAACACCGTAGTTTGGAACCTCAGGATCTTCATGAAGCTGTCTTCCAACCCCATGTCCGCAGTATCTTCTTACTACAGAAAACCCTCTTGATTCGCAATACTCCTGAATTGTGTGAGATATATCTCCAAGTCTGACACCAGCTTTTGCAATCTCGATACCTGCATAAAGACTTGCCTGTGTCACTTCAAGGAGTTTTTTTGCCTCTTCCGATATATTACCTACCGGAAAGGTCATGCATGTGTCACTGTGAAATCCATCTTTAAACGCTCCGACATCGATGCTGACAATATCGCCGTCACGAAGTACACGCTTTGAAGAAGGTATTCCGTGAATAAGTTCATTATTGACAGATATACATGCACTGGCAGGAAACCCGCCATAGTTCAGAAATGACGGTCTTGCACCACGCTGTACTATATAATCATGTACAAGCTTGTTTACCTGCATAGTTGTCATTCCAGGTCTGATTTTTTCGCCAACCAGCTTCAACGCACCGCCGGCAATTTTACCGGAAGCACGCATTTTAGCTAAATCAGCTGTGGATTTTACACTTATCATATAATTAAGCTCCAACCGCCTTAAGTGTAAGTTTTGAAGTTTCTGATACTTCTTCCTGTCCTACTACTGTTTCAAGTTTACCCTGTTTGCTGTAGTAATCCTTAAGAGGAGCTGTCTGCTTATGATATACATCGAGTCTTTCGAGAACTGTCTCCGGCTGGTCATCCTTACGAATGATTGTCTCTGCACCGCACTTGTCACACTTTCCTTCAACCTTTGACGGTTTAAAGTCAACGTGGTATGTTGCACCGCATCCGCTGCAGACTCTTCTGCCTGAAACTCTCTGCTTTATTGTTTCATCAGGAACAAAAATTTCAACAACTTTATCAATGGTTACACCCATTGCATCAAGTGCTTCTGCCTGTGGAACTGTTCTTGGAAAACCATCAAGAATGAAGCCACCCTTGCAGTCGTCACACGCGATTCTGTCCTTGAGAATACCAATTACGATTTCGTCAGAAACAAGAGCACCGCTGTCCATAGCAGCCTTAGCCTTGAGGCCGTATTCTGTGCCGTTCTTTACAGCTTCACGAAGCATATTTCCTGTAGAAATCTGTGGTATATTAAGTGCTTCTGAAATTACTTCAGCCTGTGTACCTTTTCCGGCACCAGGAGCACCGAGTAATATTAAGTTCATAGTATTATCCCCCTGTATTATTCAAGAAATCCTTTGTGATGACGCATCATAATCTGTGATTCGAGTGTTCTTACTGTTTCAAGCGCAACGCTTACTACGATAAGAATTGATGTACCACCAAGTGCAAGGTTTCCGAGATCCGGGAAAATAGCACCAAATATTGATGGTATTACAGCGATTATACCAAGGAAAACTGCACCAACAAGAGTAATCTTTGATAAAACTCTCTGAATGTAGTCTGAAGTTGGCTTACCAGGTCTGATACCAGGAATTCCGCCGTTACTCTGACGAAGATTATTAGCTATCTCAACCGGATTGTACTGCATTGAAACATAGAAGTAATTGAATCCGATGATTAAGAAAAATAACACTACTGCATATACAGGACTTCTGTAAGAGAAAATCTGTGTAAATCCTGCATAGAATTTATCCCACCATGATGTACCATTGGTATTCGGAGGGAAGAAAAGAGCGATTGTCATTGGCAGTGATACAAATGCGTTTGCAAAGATAATTGGCATTACACCACTCATACATACCTTTATCGGAATGTGTGTACTCTGTCCGCCGTACTGCTTTCTTCCAACTACTCTCTTTGCGTACTGAATCGGAATTCTTCTTTCAGATTCATTCATAAATACGATAAATCCGATAATGAATACCGCAAGAATCAGTACAAACAGGTCAACAAATACATAAGGATTCGGCTTGTTCTTAGCAGCTTCAATCATGCTGACAATTGCTGATGGTCCGTTTGCTATGATACCTGTGAAGATAAGAATCGAAACACCGTTTCCGATACCTTTTTCATTAACTCTGTTACCAAGCCATACAACAGCCATGGCACCGGTAATGAAAACTGCCATGATTACAACAGCAGCAAAAACGCCCTCAAAACCTGTTCTGTAAGTAACAGCCTTGGCATTTTTCATTGTAAGGTAGTATGCAAATGCCATAAAAACAGCAAGTACAAGAGAAACGATTGATGAAATCTTATCTATCTTCTTACGTCCTTCCTCACCCTCTTTGGATAATCTCTCAAGAGGAGGAAGAGCATAAGTCAATAACTGAACAATAATCGATGCGTTAATGAACGGCTGAATTGAAAGTGCGAACACTGTAGCCTTTGACATTGATCCGCCTGAGAACAGGTTTAAATATCCTAACGCATTGTTTTCTGAGTTGGCACTCATCCACTCTCCAAGTACCTGTGTGTCAAGGAACGGAGCCGGAACAAGTACCGAACCGATTCTGAAGATAAAGATGATTAGTAATGTGTATAAAAGCTTCTTTCGGGTTTCCTGAACCTTCCAGGCATTTCTTATTGTTTCGAGCACATTACATCACCTCAGTCTTCCCACCGGCTTTCTCAATTTTCTCTACTGCTGACTTAGAGAACTTAGCGGCCTTAACTGTAACCTTTACTGTGATGTCGCCGTTACCTAAAACCTTAACGCCGTCATACTCTTTCTTTACTAAACCAGCTGCGATTAATTCTGTAACACCTACTACGTCACCGTCATTGAATCTGTTGAGATCTGAAACGTTGATGATAGCATACTTAGTTGCAAATATATTGTTGAAGCCTCTCTTTGGAATACGTCTCATTAAAGGCATCTGTCCGCCTTCAAATCCGATACGTACACCGCCGCCTGAACGAGCCTTCTGGCCCTTGTGACCCTTACCTGCAGTCTTACCATTACCAGAACCGTTACCTCTACCAATACGCTTGCAAGCCTTAGCAGGCTGTGCAGGAGTTAATTCGTGTAACTTCATAGCTTGTGCACCTCCTTGCTTTATACTTCCTTAACCTCAACGAGGTGAGAAATTGTCTTGATCTTACCCATTGTCTGACTGTTATCCGGCTGAGTTGTTACATCGCCGATTTTCTTAAGTCCAAGTGAATGAGCTGTGTCAATCTGGTTTTTCTTACAACTAATGAGGCTCTTTACGAGCTTAATCTCTTTTGCCATCTGAACTCACTCCTTAACCTAAAATCTCTTTTACTGTTTTGCCTCTCTTCTCAGCAACTTCCTTAGCTGATATGCATTCACTTAATCCCTGGATTGTAGCTCTTACTACATTGCATGGATTGTTTGAACGAAGAGACTTAGTTCTGATATCCTTGATACCAGCCATTTCAACAACGGCACGAACAGGACCACCAGCGATAACACCAGTACCAGGAGCAGCCGGTTTCATAAGAACTCTGCCTGCGCCGAACTTACCGATGATTTCATGAGGAATTGTTGTACCTCTGAGAGAAATCTTAACAAGATTTTTCTTGGCATCTTCAATACCCTTACGGATAGCATCCGGAACTTCACCGGACTTACCAAGACCAAAACCTACTGTACCGTTTCCGTCACCTACAACTACAAGTGCAGAGAACTTCATTATACGACCGCCCTTAACAGTCTTTGAAACTCTGTTAATGGAAACAACCTTTTCTGAAAGCTCCAGTTTTGAAGCATCTATTTTAGCCAAAGCGCTTTACCTCCTTATTAGAACTGTAATCCGTTTTCGCGGGCAGATTCAGCAAGCTCTTTGATACGACCATGATAAACGTTACCGCCTCTGTCGAATACAACATTAGTGATACCCTTATCAAGTGCACTCTTAGCAATCATCTGACCTACCTTGCGAGCACCGTCCTTATTTCCGCCGTTTCCGTCAAAGTCCTTTGAAAGACTTGAAGCAGAAGCAAGTGTAACACCATTTACGTCATCAATAACCTGAGCGTAGATGTGCTTTGTGGAGCGAAAAACATTAAGACGTGGACGCTCCGGTGTGCCGGAAATCTTTTCACGGACTCTGCGGTGTCTTGCTTCTCTAGCCTGTTTTTTATCAGCCTTTTTAACCATTGCGATTCACTCCTTTTATTACTTCTTGCCCTTACCGGCTTTACCCTCTTTACGGATAATTCTTTCGCCTTCGTATCTGATACCCTTGCCCTTATACGGCTCCGGTGGACGCTTTTCGCGAACTTCAGCAGCGAACTGACCAACAGCCTGCTTGTCGATACCATTGATAACAATCTTGTTAGCACTTGGCACATCGATTGTAATGCCATCCTTTTCAGACATGATAACCTGATGTGAATAACCAATGTTCATAACGAGATCCTTACCCTGCTTAGCTGCACGGTAACCTACACCTTCGATTTCAAGAGTCTTTGAGAAACCGTTTGTAACACCTTCGATCATGTTAGCGATGAGTGTTCTTGTAAGACCATGAAGTGACTTGTGATTCTTGCTTTCTGATGGACGTGTTACTGTGATAACACCATCAGCTATTTCAATTCCCAGCTCTTTAGAAAACTGCTTAGAGATTTCGCCCTTAGAGCCCTTTACAGTAATAAGATTGTTTTCGTTCTTTACTTCAACGCCGGCTGGGACACTAATTGGCATTCTACCTATTCTTGACATTATGTGTCCTCCTTACCATACAAATGCGAGAACTTCGCCGCCTACGTTAAGTTCACGAGCCTTCTTGTCAGTCATGATTCCCTTTGATGTGGAAACAACTGCAATACCAAGACCCTTTCTTACCTTAGGCATATCCTCACAACTTGAATATATACGCAAACCTGGTTTTGATACCCTACGTAAGCCAGTAATAACAGGTGACTTGCTAGCACCGTACTTAAGAGTAATTCTTATGATACCCTGCTTACCATCTTCAATGATCTGGAAGCTCTTGATATAACCTTCATCTAAAAGAATCTGTGTTATAGCCTTCTTTACATTTGAAGCCGGAACATCAACCGTAGCGTGCTTAGCTGAATTCGCATTACGAATTCTTGTTAATAAATCTGCTATAGTATCAGTAATCTGCATGCTAATTTACCTCCTTTGTAATATTACCAGCTAGCCTTCTTAACTCCTGGAATCTGACCATCATTAGCTAACTCTCTGAAGCAGATACGGCAGATGCCGAACTTTCTGAGGTAAGCGTGTGGTCTGCCACAAATCTTACATCTGCTGTAAGCACGTGTGGAGAACTTAGGAGTTTTCTGCTGCTTTAAAACCATTGCCTTCTTAGCCATTTACAAAACCTCCCGCATTACTTAGCAAACGGAGCGCCCATAAGTGTGAGGAGCTCTTTTGCTTCTTCATCAGTGTTAGCTGTTGTGATAAAGTTGATGTCCATACCTCTAACCTTATCAATCTTATCGTATTCAATTTCAGGGAAGATTAACTGTTCCTTGATACCTGTTGAATAGTTTCCTCTTCCGTCAAATGAATTAGGGTTGATACCTCTGAAGTCACGAACTCGAGGTAATGATACATTGAAGAACTTGTCGATAAATTCGTACATACGTTCATTTCTTAATGTAACCTTAACACCGATAGGCATTCCTTCACGAAGCTTAAAGTTAGCAACTGACTTCTTAGCGCGGCAGATTACAGGCTTCTGACCTGTGATAGCAGCGAGGTCATTCATAATTGCGTCTATAACCTTAGCGTTTTCCTTAGCTTCACCTGCACCAACATTGATAACAATCTTGTCAAGCTTCGGAATCTGCATAACGCTCTTGTAGCCAAACTTCTTCATCATAGCAGGAGCTACAGTGCTATTATAGTAATCCTTCATTCTAGCCATGTCGTTTCTCCTTTACTTAAATGATGCTCCGCATTTTTTGCAAACGCGTAACTTCTTGTCTTCTTCAAAAGTATGACCTACTCTTGTTGGCTTGCCGCACTTAGGGCAAACGAGCTGAACCTTGCATGCGTAAATAGGAGCTTCTGCCTTAACTATTCCGCCAACCTGGCCCATTCTTGTAGGCTTTACATGCTTGGTAACGAAGTTGATACCTTCAACGATTACCTTGCCTTCCTTAGGGCTAACTTCGAGAACCTTACCAGTCTTTCTCTTGTTTGCACCTTCGAATTTATCGTTATACTTACCTGTAAGCAATACGACTGTGTCACCTTTTTTAACGTGTACTTTACTCATCATGACACCTCCATTATAATACTTCTGGTGCAAGGCTTAAAATCTTAGTGTATTCCTTGTCACGAAGTTCTCTTGCTACTGGTCCGAATATACGTGTACCCTTTGGATTCTTGTCTTCCTTAATAATTACAGCAGCGTTCTCATCGAAGCGGATGTATGTTCCATCCTCTCTTCTTAAGCCCTTTGCTGAACGAACGATAACTGCTTTAACAACGTCACCCTTCTTAACAACGCCACCGGGTGTTGCCTTCTTAACAGAAGCTACAACTACATCGCCGATATTTGCATATCTTCTGCGTGTACCGCCTAAAACTCTGATGCACATGAGTTCCTTAGCCCCAGTGTTATCTGCTACCTTCAGGTAAGTCTGCATCTGTATCACAGTCGTTCTCCTCCTTTCAGAATTAAAGCTGATTTACAGCGTGAATATCATTAAATTTTGAGTGATTACTTAGCCTTTTCAATTATGTTTGTAACTCTCCATCTCTTATCCTTTGAGAGTGGACGTGTTTCCATAATTTCTACTCTGTCGCCGATTCTGCACTCATTCTTTTCATCGTGAGCCTTCATCTTAACAGTTCTCTTGATGATCTTCTTGTAAAGTGGATGTTTAACATTGTCAACGATAGCAACAACAACTGTCTTGTCCATCTTGTCGCTAACTACTTTACCGACTCTTGTTTTTCTGAGACTTCTTTCAGACATCGCTAAATCCTCCCTTTCTTACTGCTGTACTGATTTGATTTCCTGTTCACGGAGAACAGTCTTAATACGAGCAATATCTTTCTTTACAGCTTTTAAACGAGCTGTATTCTCGAGCTGATTTACAGCTAACTGAAAGCGGAGATTGAAGAGCTCCTGCTTAAGATCTTCCAGTTTGTTATTCATTTCTTCAACAGATAATTCTTTTATATCAGTTGCCTTCATTACTGCTCGCCTCCCTCTGTTTCCTTCTTAACGAACTTACACTTGATAGGGAGCTTGTGCATAGCAAGACGCATAGCCTCTCTTGCCTGTTCTTCAGATACGCCGGCAATTTCAAACATTACTCTGCCTGGCTTAACTACAGCTACCCAATATTCAGGTGCACCTTTACCAGAACCCATTCGAGTTCCAAGTGGCTTCTTTGTAACCGGCTTATCAGGGAATACCTTGATCCAAACCTTACCGTTACGCTTGATATATCTTGTCATTGCGATACGGGCTGCTTCGATCTGATTTGAAGTAATCCAAGCTGGCTGAAGAGCCTGTAAACCATATTCACCATTTGATACTTTATTTCCGCGAAGTGCCTTACCTGTCATACGACCTCTGTGGACACGACGATATTTAACTCTCTTTGGAAGTAGCATTACTGGTTACCTCCTTCATCTTTCTTGTTTCTTGGCTTACGGAATGACTTGTTGTCATCACGTCTCTTTCTTGCAGGTGCCTTGTCTTCGTTCTTGTCCGGAGATTCACCCTTGAGAATTTCACCCTTGTAGATCCATACCTTAACGCCGAGACGTCCGTATGTTGTGTGAGCTTCTGCAGTACCATAGTCGATATCAGCTCTGATTGTCTGAAGCGGAATAGTACCTTCGTTGTAGCTTTCTGCTCTTGCGATTTCAGCACCGCCTAAACGACCTGAAACTCTTGTCTTGATACCCTTTGCACCAAGTCTGATTGCACGTCCGATTGACTGCTTCATTGCACGTCTGAATGAGATTCTGTTTTCAAGATCAAGTGCAATCTTTTCAGCAACGAGCTGTGCGTTGAGATCCGGCTGCTTAACTTCTACAATGTTTATTAAAACCTGTGATTTGCCTGCCATCATCTTTTCAACCTGTAAACGGAGCTTTTCAATTTCAGCGCCGCCCTTACCGATTACGATACCTGGCTTTGCACAGTGGATGTGGATTCTTGTCTTGTCTGCAAAACGTTCGATTTCTATTCTTGCTACACCAGCAGCGTAAAGTCTCTTCTTGATGAAGTTACGTACGTTGTAGTCTTCAACGAGCATATCGCCGAAAGCAGCCTTGTTAGCGTACCAACGTGAATCCCAATCCTTAATAACGCCAACACGGAAACCGTGTGGATTTACCTTCTGGCCCATAGTCTACCTCCTATTTGGGATTATTCTTTTTCCTTTAATACCATAGTGATGTGTGATGTTCTCTTAAGAATTCTATAAGCTCTGCCCTGTGCTCTTGGCATTATACGCTTCATAGTAGATCCAGGAGAAACAAAGCACTCTGCAACATAGAGTCTTTCCTTATCCATGTCATTGTTGTTTTCAGCATTGGCAATAGCAGACTTTAAAAGCTTTTCGATGTCTTCACATGCTGCCTTTGGTGTGTGCTTTAATACTGCCATAGCATAGTCAACCGGCTTATTTCTGATAAGGTCAAGTACAATCTTAACTTTTCTTGGTGAAATGCGGACATTTCTTAAATAAGCTCTTGCTTCCATAGTGAAGTCCTCCTTTCCTTATTTCTTACCGTTATTTGATGTTTTTGAACCAACGTGACCCTTATAAGTTCTTGTAGGAGCAAACTCACCAAGTTTGTGACCAACCATGTCTTCTGTAACATATACAGGCACATGCTTACGTCCGTCATGAACAGCAAATGTATGACCAACAAACTCAGGGAAAATTGTTGAAGAACGGCTCCAGGTCTTTAATACCTTCTTTTCGCCGGCTTCATTCATCTGAACAACTCTCTTGTAAAGTACTTCCTGAACGAAAGGTCCCTTCTTAATACTTCTGCTCATTTATTTTTCCTCCTTTCAAGAATTATTTACCGTTTCTGCGTTTTACGATGTACTTGTCAGAACGGTTATGCTTCTTACGAGTCTTGTAGCCAAGTGTTGGCTTGCCCCAAGGAGTAACAGGACCCGGACGTCCGATTGGTGACTTACCTTCACCACCACCGTGTGGGTGATCGCAAGGGTTCATTACAGAACCACGTACTGTAGGTCTCCAGCCCATGTGACGCTTTCTTCCTGCTTTACCGTAATTAACGTTTTCGTGATCGATATTACCTACCTGACCAACTGTAGCCTTACACTGGATCGGTACGTTTCTTAATTCGCCTGAAGGGAGTCTGAGGAGAGCGTAAGCACCTTCCTTAGCCATAAGCTGAGCCATGTTACCAGCTGAACGAACGAGCTGAGCTCCCTTACCTGGATAAAGTTCGATATTGTGAATGAATGTACCTACCGGGATGTCAGCAAGTGCAAGTGCGTTACCTGGCTTGATATCAGCGTCAGATCCGCTTCTTACTGTATCGCCAACCTTAAGTCCGTTAGGTGCAATGATGTATCTCTTTTCACCGTCTTCATACTGAAGAAGTGCGATGTGTGCTGAACGGTTTGGATCGTACTCAAGAGTAATTACCTTTGCGTCCATCATATCCTTATCACGCTTGAAGTCGATGATACGATACTTTCTCTTGTTTGCGCCGCCTCTGTGGCGAACTGTTATTCTTCCGTAGCTGTTTCTACCTGATTTATTTTTTAATGGCTCAAGTAAACTTTTCTCCGGAGCAACCTTTGACAACTCTGAATAATCTGTACATGTCATCTGACGACGAGATGGTGTTGTCGGCTTGTATGTTCTGATTGCCATTATATTCACTCCTTAAAATGCATTTTTCGCGGGAGCATTACTCCCATACATAACTTTTCAGTTCCAATAAATCTGACTTATCAGATCATACCGTCGAAGAATTCGATTGTCTTTGAATCTTCCTTAAGTGTAACGATTGCCTTCTTCCAGTCAGCTGTCTTGCCTACATATCTGCCTACGCGCTTTGTGCGGCCGTTGCAGTTCATTGTATTAACCTTAGCAACCTTTACGTCGAAAAGTTTTTCAATTGCTTCTGCAATTTCAATTTTGTTAGCGTTTCTATCAACCTTAAATGTGTACTTTCCTGTCTGGAGAGCATCCATACTTCTCTCTGTGATGATAGGCTTGATAATGATATCCTGTGGTGCCTTCATTATGCGTACACCTCCTCGATTTTAGCTACTGCATCCTGAACAACAATAAACTTGTCGTAGTTTAATATATCATAAACATTCAGTGTATTTACGAGTGTTGTCTTTACGCCAGGGATGTTTGCAGCACTCTTGATAACCTTCTTGTCAACTTCAGGCATAACTATGAGAGCCTTGCCTTCTACGTTGAGAGCCTTTAACATCTGAACGATTGTCTTTGTTTTGAATTCTTCCATTCTGATTGAATCGAGAACGAGAAGATTTTCGTCCTGAAGCTTAACTGATAATGCAGACTTCATAGCAAGTCTTCTTACCTTCTTGTTAAGAGAATATCTGTAGCTTCTTGGCTTAGGACCAATTGCGACACCACCATGAACCCACTGAGGAGCACGGATAGAACCCTGTCTTGCATGACCTGTTCCCTTCTGTCTCCATGGCTTTCTGCCGCCTCCGCGTACTTCTGTACGAGTAAGTGTTGACTGTGTACCCTGACGCTGATTTGCAAGGTAGTTTACTACCATTGCGTGCATAACAGCTTCATTTGGCTCAATTCCGAAAATAGCATCGGAAAGCTCAGTTTCTGCAACCTGCTTACCATTCATATCAAATACTGAAACTTTAGACATTTATGCTTCCTCCTTTCATTAAGCCTTTACGCTGTCAACGATGCAAACTATTCCGCCCTTAGGACCCGGAACAGCACCCTTGAGTGCAATAAGATTATTTTCAACGTCAATCTTTACAACTTCAAGATTCTGAACAGTTACATTTTCAGCACCCATGTGACCTGGAAGAGCCTTACCCTTGTAGATACGTGAAGGTGATGAACATGCGCCCATTGAACCAGCATGTCTGTGAACAGGGCCTGTACCGTGTGTAGACTTGAGTCTTGCCTGATTGTTACGCTTGATTGTACCCTGGAAGCCCTTACCTTTGCTTACGCCGCTTACGTCAACTGCATCGCCTACTGCAAATACATCAGCCTTAAGTACATCGCCTACATTAACTGCACTGCAGTCATCAAGTCTGAATTCCTTAAGTGTCTTCTTGCAGGCAACATCAGCCTTCTTGAAGTGACCCTGTAATGGCTTTGTTACATTCTTAAGTTTAACGTCGCCGTATCCGAGCTGAACTGATTCATAACCATCGTTTTCGATTGTCTTCTTCTGAACAACTACGCAAGGACCAGCTTCGATAACTGTTACAGGAATTACTTTTCCTGTTTCGTCGAAAATCTGTGTCATACCGATTTTCTTACCGATAATAGATTTCTGCATTTTAATCCTCCTAAGTTATTGGTTGACACGTGGTCAACATGACTTTGATGCATCTACCGAAATTACTTTTCAGACATTTCGATGAGCACACCAGCTGGAATCTCGAGATTACCGAGTGTTTCCATTGTTTTGTTTGTCGGTCTGATAATGTCGATAAGTCTCTTGTGTGTTCTCATTTCGAACTGTTCACGGCTATCCTTGTACTTGTGTACGGCACGAAGAATAGTAACTATCTCCTTATCAGTCGGCAGCGGAATAGGTCCTGAAACTCTTGCACCGCTTCTCTTTGCAGCTTCAACTATCTTAGCAGCTGCTGCATCAACTACAGCGTGTTCATAACCCTTGATCTTAATTCTGATCTTTTCCTTTTCAGCCATTTTTTTCGCCTCCTTATAGAATTTGCGGGGGGCATTGTTTTTAATTCGTAACACTTAGCCGTGTGTTTCCTGCGTCACCATACTAAAAAAGTCTGCAAAACATATAGTTTCCAGACTTCGTAACACAACACAGGTTTAGACCGGCCCTGAACATGCACAAAACAAGCATATCAGACCCAGTTTAAATCACACACCTGTCTCTTATACACATCTGACGCTGCCGACGATACTCCTTGTG
>CAMCOJ010000004.1 GCA_945876405.1 uncultured Ruminococcus sp. | reverse complement strand
GTTATTGTTGGATTCGTAGATGAAGAAGACATACTTGGCAAGGTGTTTTTACGTTATTCTCCGTTTAAGGATTTTAAAGTCTTTTTCTAATTAAAAATATAAATTTTCAGAGACAGGAAGTAAAAATATGGCTGAAACTGAAATAAAGTCAATTCAGTGGTTTCCGGGACATATGGCAAAAACAAGAAGAAGTATAAAGGAAAATCTTTCGCTTGTTGATGCTGTAGTGGAAATTATAGATGCCCGTATACCACTAAGCAGTCAGAATCCCGAGATGGGAAGAATGACTGCCGGAAAGCCGAGACTGCTTGTTCTGAACAAGCGTGATATGGCTGACAACAATATAACGGACAGATGGATATCATACTTCAGAAAAAAAGGAATAGCGGCAGTTTCAATGGACTGCAAATCCGGAAAAGGTCTGAAGGCATTCACATCTGCTCTTGAAAATCAGGTTCTGAAAGATCTTATTGAGACAAGAAAAGCAAAGGGAATGGTCGGTGCGCCCTTAAGAGTAATGGTAGTAGGTATCCCTAACGTTGGCAAGTCTTCATTTATCAACCGTATGTCCGGAAGTAAAAAGGCGAAGGTTGAAGACCGTCCAGGCGTTACGAGAACCAAACAGTGGGTAAAACTCGGGGACAGGATAGAGATGCTTGACATGCCGGGAGTGCTCTGGCCGAAGTTTGATGACCAGCTTGTTGCAAGAAAACTTGCATTTACAGGTGCTATAAGGGATGATATACTTGATATTGAAACCCTTGCTATGCTTCTTCTTGAATATCTTGCGGAAAACTATCCGGCATGTCTGAAGGAACGCTACAAGATGGATTCCGAAGGTCTTGACGGGAAAGAACTTCTTGAACTTCTCGGAAGGAAGAGAGGCATGCTTATCTCCGGCGGTGAGGTTAATACCGAGAGAGCGGCTATTATGCTCCTTGACGAATTCCGTGCCGGGAAGACAGGCTGCATATCTCTTGAAAAACCGGAGGAATAATATGGCGGAGAAAAAAGATTTATCTGCTCTTTACGAATTTGATGAAGCTGTGGGAAATGAATTTCCCGGAGGTTTAATCTGCGGAACTGATGAAGCAGGAAGAGGGCCGCTTGCAGGTGATGTTTTTGCTGCAGCAGTGATTCTGAAAAAAGGTGCTGTAATAGACGGACTTAATGACAGTAAAAAACTTACAGAAAAAAAGCGTGACCTGCTTTTTGATGAGATAAAGGAAAAATCAGAAGCGTGGTGTATAGCCACTGCCAGTGTTGATGAGATTGAAAAAATCAACATACTTAATGCAGCCATGCTGGCGATGAAGAGAGCCGTTGAAGGACTGGGAGTGAAACCGTCACTTGTCATGGCAGACGGAAACAAGTGTCCTGACATAGAAGACACTGAAGTACGTTCTGTTGTAAAGGGTGATGCTCTTTCAGCCAGCATAGCAGCAGCCTCAGTTCTTGCCAAGGTCGCAAGAGACAGATATATGGCAGAGATGGCTGAAAAGTATCCGGGATATGCTTTTGAGAAACATAAGGGATACGGTACAAAACTTCATTATCAGATGATAGACGAACACGGTCCTTCTGAAATACACAGAATGAGTTTTCTTAAAAAATACTATGACAAAAAGAGATTTGGGTAACAGGGGAGAAGATGCTGTTTGCAGATATGTTGAAAAACACGGCTACAGCATAGTAACAAGAAATTTCAGCTGTCCTAAGGGAGAGATTGATATAATCGCTGAAAACAGTGATACGATAGCATTTATCGAGGTAAAATCACGGAAGGAAGACTGTCTTGTATCCGGGATAGATGCAGTTGATTATACCAAGAAAAGAAGGATAATCAAAACAGCAGCCTGGTTCAGCTACAAAAACCCCCTTGAAAAGCAGCCGAGGTTCGATGTGGCGGAGGTTATTCTGAAAGACGATATTCCGTCAGCTATACGGTACTACTGCGGTGCCTTTGACATGACTGACTGCGGTATCATGCTTTCATTCAAATAATACGGTGATTTTTATTACTGCAGAGTAAAAATCACGCTAATAATATCTGCGGAGAAACGGAGCGTATTTATGTTTTATAAAAGTACAAGAAACAGTAATTTAAAGGTTGACAGTGCTCAGGCAATTTCACAGGGAATTTCTGAAGACGGCGGTCTTTTTGTTCCGGAGTCCATTCCTTCACTGACACTCGATGAGGTAAAGCATATTTCCGGACTCAGCTATTCAGAAAGAGCAGCTTATATTTTCAGAAAGTTCCTCACTGATTTTACTGATGCTGAAATCCGTTATTGTACTGATAATGCATATAACACTAAGAATTTTGAAACAGAAAACATTGCTGAGATAGCTCATCTTTTTGACGGCACATACATGCTCGAACTCTGGCATGGCCCTACATGTGCATTTAAGGATATGGCACTCCAGATTCTTCCGTATTTCCTTACTACTTCAGCAAAGAAACTCAAAATAGACAAAAAAATAGTAATACTTGTTGCTACTTCAGGCGACACAGGCAAGGCTGCTCTTGAAGGCTTTAAGGATGTTGAAGGCACACAGATTATGGTTTTCTACCCTGAAAACGGTGTAAGTTCAATGCAGAAGCGTCAGATGACAACACAGGAAGGTTCAAACGTAGGCGTTTGTGCAATCAAGGGTAACTTTGATGACTGTCAGAGCGGTGTCAAGAAGATTTTTACAGATGATGAAGTAAAGAAGGCTCTTGAAGAAAACAAGCTTATGTTCTCAAGTGCAAACTCAATCAACTGGGGTCGTCTGGTTCCTCAGGTGGTTTACTACATTTCTGCGTATGCATCGCTTGCTGCAGACGGTGAGATTGAACCTGGAGATAAGCTTAACGTGGTTGTTCCGACAGGTAACTTCGGAAATATACTTGCTGCATATTATGCAAAGAAGATGGGTCTCCCTCTCGGAAAACTTATCTGTGCTTCAAATATAAACAATGTTCTTACAGACTTCATAAACACAGGTGTTTATGACAGAAACAGAAAGTTCTACGCTACATGTTCACCTTCAATGGATATCCTCATTTCAAGTAACCTTGAAAGACTTCTCTACATGCTCAGCGGAGAAAATGACGCTCAGATCAGGGAATGGTTCACAGCCCTTTCAGAAGAAGGCAGATATGAAGTAACAGATGATATCAAGGCAAAGCTTTCAGAAGAATTCTATGCCGGATTCTGTGACGACAGTGAAACAAAGGCTACTATCAAAAATATTTATGACAAGTATTCATATGTATGTGATACTCATACAGCAGTTGCCGTAAAGGTTTATGAAGATTACCGCAGGGCTACCGGAGATACTGCAAGAACAATCATTGCATCAACTGCAAGCCCGTACAAGTTCAGCTCAAGTGTTCTTGAAGCAATCAGCCCTGATTTCAGCTCCGATGATGAGTATGCACTTGTTGACAGAATTGCAGAACTTTCAGATATTGCTGTTCCTGAATCACTGGCTGACCTTAAGAACAAGCCGGTAAGATTCACCGGTTCAATCGACAAGGAAGAGATGTCTGATTTTGTAATGAAGTCACTTAATATAAAGTAAATTATAACGGAGAAAAATCTAAGTGGCACTTTTTGCAATCGGAGACCTTCACCTGTCTTTCGGAGACCAGTTTAAGCCTATGGATATTTTCAGCGGCTGGGAAGGTTATACTGAAAAACTTGAAGCAAACTGGAAAAATACCATTAGCGATGAAGATACTGTTGTTCTTGCAGGTGATACTTCCTGGGCTATGAAACTTCAGAATGCTTACAGGGATTTTGAGTTTGTGGACGGTCTTCCAGGCAGGAAGATAATTCTCAAGGGAAATCACGATTACTGGTGGTCTACCATGGCCAAAATGGAACGTTACCTTAAGGAGAATAATTTCAGTACAATAGATATTCTGTTCAACAACTGTTACAGATACGACAGCTACGGAATATGCGGAACGCGGGGCTGGGTCAGTACAGGAGAGGATACTGAAGATGAGAGGGTTATGTTCCGTGAAGTTCAGCGCCTTGAAGTGTCGATAAAGGACGCAGTTTCAAAAGGACTTGAACCAATTGTGTTCATGCACTATCCGCCGGTATACGGCTCGTTCTGCAACTATGATATACTCGATGTTCTGTACAGATACAGTATAAAAAAATGCTATTACGGTCATATACACGGCTACAGTCAGAAAAATGCAGTAACAGGTCTGCATGACGGCATAGAATATACGATGATTTCTGGTGATTATCTCAAATTTATGCCGCTTAAAATTATGTGACTTTGTTAAAAACGTAGAACAATTCTACGGAATATAGCAATAATATTTTTAATATGATATAATAGAAACGATGTTGTTTAATAATAAATGGAGGACGTTAAAAATGAGTTTAAAATCATCAGCAAATGTGTCAGTTAATACACATGAATTAATACTTGAAATAAGCGCAGAAGACTTTAACAAGGCAGTTTTAAATGCCTATAAAAAAGAAAAGAACCAGATTCAGATCAAGGGATTCAGAAAAGGCAAGGCTCCTATGTCTGTAATCGAAAAGTTCTACGGTGAAGAAGTGTTCTTCGACACAGCAATTAATGATCTTCTCCCGAATGAGATCACAGCTGCTATTGAAGAAACAAAGCTCGAACTCGTTGACAGACCACAGGTTGAGGTTGTTTCAGCTTCAAAGGCTGAAGGTGCTGTTCTCAAGGCAGTATGCACAACCAAGCCTGAAGTAAATGTTCCTGAATACAAGGGACTCAAGGCTCCTAAGGTAATTGATGCTGTAACAGATGAAGTTATTAACGAGCAGATTGAAGCAGCAAGAAAGAGACAGGCAAGAATCATTACTGTTGAAGACAGAGCAGCTCAGCTTGAAGATGAAGTAACAATTGACTTCGAAGGATTCAAGGACGGTGTTGCTTTTGACGGTGGCAAGGGTGAAAACTATCCTCTTACACTTGGCAGCGGTCAGTTTATCCCTGGATTTGAAGATCAGATTGTTGGTCACAAGACAGGCGAAGACTTTGAGATTGAGGTAACATTCCCTGAAGATTACCAGATGAAAGACCTTGCTGGTCAGAAGACAACTTTCAAAGTCAGCCTTAAGGAAATCAAGACTCAGGAACTTCCTGAATTTGATGATGAATTCGTAAAGGATATCTCAGAATTTGAAACAGTTGATGAATACAAGGAATCAGTAAAGAAGAACCTTGAAGAAGGTGCTGAAAAGAGAGCAGAAGCACAGTTTGAAAACTATCTTTTCGAAACAATCATCAACAGCCTTGAAGGAGAGATTCCTGCCTGCATGTATGAACAGAGAATCGACAGAGATGTAGCTGAGTTCGAATCACGTCTTGCACAGAACCAGATGTCACTTGATCTCTACTTCCAGTACACAGGAATGGATCTTGAGGAACTCAGAGATTCCTACAGAGACAGAGCTGTTAATGAAGTTAAGTTAAGACTTGCTCTTGAAAGCATAGTAGCTAAGGAAAATATCACAGTAGAAGATTCAGAAGTTGAAGAAGGTCTTGCAAAGATTGCTGAAAACAACAACGTAAGCATTGAAGTTGTTAAGAGAGTATTCAGCGAAGATGACTACAGAATGGATCTTCAGGTTACAAAGGCTGTTGATATGATTAAGGAAAATGCAGTTGTAGATAACTCACTTGCTGAAAAGAAAGAAGAAACTGCTGAATAATCTGAAAAAAATAATATAACCTGTACATACTCCTGTTGCTGTCGCATTGTCAGCGGCAGGAGAATGTTGCATATTGAGAAGATATATTTTCTCATGGATTATTATTCATTGCAAAATGAAAGGAAGATTGAATTATGAGTTTTGTACCTTATGTTGTTGAACAGACAAGCCGCGGAGAGCGCTCATACGATATTTTTTCGAGACTTCTCAATGATCGTATCATCATGCTTTCCGAGGAAGTGAATGACACTACAGCAAGCCTTGTTGTTGCTCAGCTTCTTTATCTTGAGAGTCAGGATCCGGAAAAGGATATCAATCTCTATATAAACAGCCCGGGTGGATCTGTAACAGCCGGAATGGCAATAGTTGACACAATGAACTATATCAAGTGCGATGTATCAACAATCTGTATCGGTATGGCCGCATCAATGGGTGCGTTTATTCTTTCATGCGGACAGAAGGGCAAGAGATATGCTCTCCCTAACAGCGAAGTAATGATTCATCAGCCACTTGGTGGTATCGGAGGACATACTCAGGCAACAGATATGAAGATTCACACAGACAGAATTCTCAAGATGAAAGATAAGCTTAACAGAATGCTTGCTGAAAATACAGGTAAGCCTCTTGAGACAATTCAGAATGATACGGAACGTGATAACTTTATGTCAGCTGAAGAAGCTCGTGAATATGGTCTTATTGATAAGGTAGTTGAAAAGAGATAAGGTTGGTGAAATATGGACAACGGATTCAAAACCTGTAATTTCTGCGGAAAAGGCGAGAATCGTGTGCAGAGCATGTTCTCATCGGGTGATACCAATATCTGCGATGAATGCGTAATGTACTGTTACAGCATTATAGCCGGTCCTGCTGAAAAGGAAAAAGAAAAGCCAAAGACAAAAACAGCTAAAAAGAACTCTGATTTCTCAATAAAGCTGAAGAAACCGGTTGAAATAAAAAAAGTACTTGACCAGTATGTAATTGGTCAGGATTCTGCGAAAATTGCTCTTTCTGTTTCTGTTTATAACCATTATAAGCGTCTTATGAGCAATGATGCAGGAGATGATGTTGAGATTCAGAAGAGTAATGTACTTCTTCTTGGACCTACAGGTGTGGGAAAAACTCTTCTTGCACAGACTCTTGCAAGAACTCTTGATGTTCCGTTTGCGATAGCTGACGCAACTACTATTACTGAAGCCGGATATGTCGGAGATGATGTTGAAAATGTTCTTCTGCGTCTTATTCAGGCAGCAAACTTTGATATAAAGGCTGCGGAACGCGGAATAATCTATATTGACGAGATAGACAAGATTGCAAGAAAGTCTGAAAATACTTCTATTACAAGAGATGTAAGCGGAGAGGGTGTTCAGCAGGCTCTTCTTAAGATTATTGAAGGTACAGTTTCAAATGTACCTCCTCAGGGTGGCAGAAAACACCCTAATCAGGAGTTTATTCATATAGACACCAAAAATATTCTTTTCATCTGTGGCGGTGCATTTGACGGACTGGAACAGGCTATTATAAAGAGAACAAAGCACAAGTCAATAGGATTTGGCTCGGATATACTTTCTGACAAGGAAGAGATGAATAATATCTTCAAAAAGGTTATTCCTCAGGATCTTGTAAAGTATGGCATTGTACCGGAGCTTGTTGGTCGTCTTCCGCTTATAACAGTTCTTGATGAACTTGATGAAAAAGCACTTGTGAAGATTCTTACTGAACCGAAAAATGCCCTGATAAAGCAGTATGAGAAACTTTTTGACTATGATAACATCGAATTCGAGATAGAAGAAGATGCTCTTGCTGAGATTGCTAAAAAAGCAATTTCACAGAAGACAGGAGCAAGAGGACTTCGTGCGATTGTTGAGGGAATACTCATGGAAACAATGTATGAAGCACCATCAAATGATATCAGAAAAGTAACTGTTACCAAAGAATGTGTAACGGAAGGTGCAAAGCCGCTGCTTAAATCTGATACAGGCAAACTGAAGAAGGCTATTAAGAAATAGACATTTTCCCTCCCGTTTTATGTTTTTTCGGGAGGGAAAGTTTTTTACTTGAAAAAAGTTCAGAAGTGTATTATAATAATAATACTATATCGTTAAGAGGGTGGATATTATAAAAGCTGAATATAAAGAAAATTACGGGATTTACCCGGTTATTCCGCTAAGAGGCGTAGTTGCATTTCCGAAGATGGTTGTCCACTTCGATGTTTTAAGAGAAAAATCCGTAAACGCTGTAAAAGAAGCGCTTTCAAAAGACAGAAAAATATTTATCGTCACACAGAGGGACGTTTTTGCAGAAGATATAAAAAAAGAGGATTTATACAGTATAGGTGTACTTGCTGAGATAAGACAGGTTCTCAGAACTCCTGATGATATGCTGAGAGTTCTTGTTGAGGGTATAAGCAAGGCAAAACTTGTGGAACTTGATGATTCAGAAGATACAGAAAATCCTTATTGTGAGGCAGCAATAAAAGAAATAAACAGTAACAGACGCTGCAAAGCAAGTGCAGCTGAGATAGAGGCAATGACACGTTCAGTCAGAGATGCTTTTGAAAATTATTCTGAATTGCTTCCGCGTATGCCGCGTGAACTTGCAGCATCGATACTCTGTCAGGATGATCCGGAGAAGCTTTTTGAAAATATCGTATTCAATGCGGATTTTCAGTTTGCCGACAAGCAGATACTTCTTGAACAGAATGATATAATGTCAAGACTTGCTTCACTTCTTTCCGTTCTTGTAAAGGAAACGGAAGTACTGGAGATAGAGAGTGATATTCATTCGCAGGTCAAGGACAGCATCAATAAAAATCAGCGTGATATGATTCTCAGAGAGCAGATGAGAGTAATATCATCACAGCTTGATGAATCAGCTGATGAAGAAGATTACAGAGCAAAAATTCTTGCTCTTAACCTTGATGAAAAGACAACGGAAAAGCTGTGCCGCGAGGCGGACAGGCTCAGAGGAATACCGGGTTCATCACAGGAAGCATTTGTTATAAAGAATTATCTTGATACTATACTTGAACTTCCGTGGAATAAAGAAAGCAAGGGTAAAGTAAGTATAAAGAAAGCTGAAACCATACTCAACAAAGACCATTTCGGTTTGAAAAAGGTCAAGGAAAGAATTCTTGAAAGTATTGCTGTTCACGCGATAAATCCTGATGTTACAGGACAGATTATATGTCTTGTCGGACCTCCTGGTGTAGGTAAAACATCTATAGGAAAATCAATTGCCCGTGCACTGGGAAGAGAATACGTTCGTGTATCACTGGGCGGTGTAAGGGACGAATCTGATATCAGAGGACACAGAAAAACCTATGTCGGAGCTATGCCAGGACGTATAATAAATGCCATGATACAGGCGGGAACAAAGAATCCTCTGATTCTTTTTGATGAGATTGACAAGATGAGTAACGACTTCAGAGGGGACCCTTCCGCTGCAATGCTTGAGGTTCTTGACAGTGAGCAGAACAAAGAGTTCAGGGATCACTATACGGAAGTTCCGTTTGATCTGAGCAAAGTTATGTTTATAACCACAGCAAATACAACTTCAACCATACCGGCTCCTCTTCTTGACCGTATGGAAGTTATTGAGATAACAAGCTATACAAGAGAAGAAAAGTTCCATATTGCAAAGGAACATCTTATTCCAAAACAGCTGAAAAAGCACGGACTGAAAGCCGCACAGATGAAGATAAATGACAAGGGTATTTACAGACTTATAGATTCATACACCAGGGAAGCCGGAGTACGTAATCTTGAGAGAAATATCGGTTCGCTCTGCCGCAAGACAGCAAAAGAGATAGTGTACGGAAACTCAGAAAAGATTAATTTTAATGAGAAGAATATCAGCGCATATCTCGGACCGGAAAAATATCTTCCTGACACAGTATCTGAGTTTGATGAAACAGGCCTTGTAAACGGTCTTGCGTGGACTTCAGCCGGCGGAGTACTAATGCCACTTGAAGTTGCCGTATTTGACGGAAAGGGTAATATAGAAGTTACAGGCTCACTTGGTGATGTGATGAAGGAAAGTGCAAAGATTGCAGTCAGCTATTCGAGAAGTGTTGCAGACCGTTATTCCATTGACAGGGAATTCTATAAGAACAAGGATATTCATATCCACGCACCTGAGGGAGCAGTTCCGAAGGACGGACCTTCAGCAGGTGTCACAATGGCTACGGCTATCATTTCAGCTCTGTCAGGAATAAAGGTAAGAAGCGATGTAGCTATGACAGGTGAAATTACGCTTCACGGCAGAGTACTGCCTATCGGAGGACTTCGTGAAAAAACAATGGCAGCGTACAAGGAAGGAATAAAGAAAGTTATTATTCCTGAAAAGAACAGGGCTGATCTTGAGGAAGTTGATGACGTTGTAAAGGAAAATATCGAATTTGTTTTTGCAAAGAAACTTGATGACGTACTTGACAACGCCCTTGTAAAAGAATAAACAAAAAGTTATGCCCTGCAGAATATACAGTAATCTGCAGGGCAGTGTGATGAAAGGAGAAAAAATGAACTATAACAAGGCTGAATTCCATGCGTGCTACGGTCAGTTTTCGCAGATTCCGGAATCTGTGACAACTGAAATTGTCTTTGCCGGACGCTCAAATGTCGGCAAGTCAACCCTGATAAACAAGATTTTCAACAGAAAATCACTTGCCAGAGTAAGTTCTGTTCCGGGGAAGACGGCGACAATAAATTTCTATAAGCTTGAGGATGTATTCTTTGTTGACCTTCCGGGATATGGTTATGCAAAAGTTGCAAAGTCTGAAAAGAGAAGATGGGCTGATTTAATTGAAGGATATCTTAATGCCGACAGGAATATTGAACTGGTATTTCTTCTTATTGATATGCGTCACGCTCCTTCTGAGGACGATATCCACATGATAAACTTTCTTATCGATGCCGAACTTCCTTTTGTAATCATTCTTACCAAGGCTGATAAGCTTAACAAGACAAACAGAGCAAAGATGATGTCAGAATTTGCAGAAACGATACCTTATTTTGATGATATTCATGTTATTCCTTTTTCTTCACAGACCTTTGAGGGGGTTGAAGAGGTAAGGAGGATAATTGAAGAAACTGCTGAGGAAGCGCGTTCATATTCAGCAGATGAAGAGATAGACTGACAGATATCCTGTTATTAAGAAGGGAGGCAGTAAGATGAACAACGGGATACATTTCCGGAAAATGCGTGAAAGCGACAAGGCAGAAGTGCTTGATATGATGAAAGTATTTTATGCTTCGCCTGCGGTGCTTACAACGCCTTCTGACAGAATTCTGGAAAAAGATTTTGATGACTGTGTGGGAGAATGCCCTTTTGTAACGGGTTTCGTTATGGAAAAGGATAATCAGACTGCTGGCTATATGATGACATCGATGTGTTATGCTACAGAATACGGCGGACTCTGTATCTGGATTGAGGATCTGTATATAAAGCCTGAATTCAGGCATCTTGGTGCGGGAACCATGGCTCTTGAATTTATAGAAAATGAGTATCCTGAGGCAGTGCGTTTTAAGCTTGAGGTTGAGGCGGAAAATGAAAAAGCTGTGGGGTGCTACAAAAAGAACGGGTACAGTATTTCACCGTATTTTGAGATGACCAAGGAGAGAATGTAATAAAACGCCTTCGCAGATCACTTCAGAGGATATGCGAAGGCGTTTATTTATTTTTTACAGTCAATATATTTTTTTTTGTTTCTGAACTTTGAAATGAGGTGCGAAACTGTTTCGACAAGACCACAGTATTTGTCAACGAGAATGATAACAACAGTCTCTTTGTAACTTGGCGGTGTAATGGTAAGCGGAAACATATGCTTGAGAATAATATCCTTTTCGCATTCGCTAAGCTCAAAGTGTCTGCAGGCATTGTTGAGAGCGGCACGGGGATGAGTCATACCGTGAAAATGATCACCGGTTTCTTTGGTGTGTGTATGCCAGTCATAGAGAAAGAAATCGTGAAGCAGACCGGCACGTGCACCTGCCCTGGCGTCAAGATTGAAAAATCTGCACAGTTTGTAGTTATAGTAAGATACGTTTATACAGTGCTGAAAAGTGGAAGTGCAGCCGTGCTGTGTATATTCTTTCATCTTCTGGACAAGTTCATGTTCAAGGAGATCCTTTACAGTGTCGTAGTATCCTTTGCTTGTGTCATTGCTCAGGAGATTTATTTTTGATCCGATTGCATGCATCAGTTTAATCCGTCCTTAATATAAATGAAATTGTAGTGTATAGCATATTTTCAGTATATTTTTATTATAACAGAATGCCGGATTTATATCAATACATAAATGAGATTATGTAAAAATTTTTTTTGACGGGGGGATTTATATTTTGTCGCTATTGACAAATCTTTAAATCTGCGATAAAATATAATATGTGTATTTTATTATTACCTGGTACTGATTTTGTATTTGTAATAGATTAATTCATAAAATATTTTTAAAGGTGGACAGTATACATGAGTTTGATTGATAAAATTTTTGGTTCATACAGTAAAAAGGAACTTGCACGTATCGAACCTATCAAGCAGGCTGTTCTTGATCTTGATGAAGAGTATTCAAAGCTTTCAGAGCAGGAGCTCAAAGGCAAAACTCAGATATTCAAAGACAGACTTGCTGCCGGTGAGGACCTTGACACAATTCTTCCTGAAGCACTTGCCACATGCCGTGAAGCAGCGTACAGAGTTCTCGGTAAGAAACCGTTTCCGGTTCAGATTATCGGTGCGATAGTTCTTCATCAGGGACGTATTGCAGAGATGAAAACAGGTGAAGGTAAAACTCTCGTTGCCTGTCTTGCAGCATATCTGAATGCACTGTCGGGAAAGGGCGTACATGTAGTTACAGTCAATGACTATCTCGCAAAGTTCCAGTCCGAAGAGATGGGTAAGGTTTACAGATACCTCGGACTTTCGATAGGTGTAATTCTTCACGGACTTAATAACACTCAGAGAAGAGCTGCATATAACTGTGACATTACATATGCTACAAACAACGAGCTTGGATTTGACTATCTCCGTGACAACATGGTTATATACAAAAAGGATATGGTTCAGAGAGAACCTAACTTTGCAATTGTCGACGAAGTTGACTCCATTCTTATCGATGAAGCAAGAACACCGCTTATCATTTCCGGACGCGGGGAAAAGTCAACTGAACTTTATGGTCTGGTTGACAAATTCGCCAAGACACTTAAGGCTGTTACAGTTGTTGAGATGGATGACAAGGAAGACCAGGATGAGCTCAACAAGGATTATGACTATATTATAGACGAGAAGTCCAAGTCTGCTACTATCACAAGAACAGGTGTAAAGAAAGCGGAGAAGTACTTCAACGTTGAAAATCTCATGGATTCCGACAATATGACACTTCTTCACCACATCAACCAGGCTCTTAAGGCCAATGGCGTTATGAAGAGAGATATTGACTATGTGGTTAAGGACGGAGAAGTAATTATCGTTGACGAATTTACAGGACGTCTTATGATGGGTCGCCGTTACAATGACGGACTCCACCAGGCTATCGAAGCCAAGGAAGGTGTTAAGGTTGCTCATGAGTCCAAGACTCTTGCCACAATTACTTTCCAGAATTACTTCAGACTTTATAACAAGCTTTCCGGTATGACAGGTACGGCCATGACGGAAGAAGATGAATTCAAGGAGATTTACAAACTCGATGTTATTCAGGTTCCTACGAACAGACCTGTTCAGAGAATCGATCATTCAGACCAGGTTTACAGAACAGAAAAGGGTAAGTTTGAAGCGGTTATCGACCAGATAGTTGAATGTAACAAGAAGGGTCAGCCTGTTCTTGTCGGTACAGTTTCAATTGAAAAGTCGGAAATTCTTTCTTCTCTTCTGAAGAAGAAAGGTATAAAGCACAATGTTCTTAATGCAAAGCAGCATGAGAAGGAAGCTGAGATAGTTGCTCAGGCCGGTAAACTTGGTGCGGTAACGATTGCCACAAACATGGCAGGACGAGGAACGGATATTATTCTCGGCGGTAATGCCGAATTCCAGGCTAAAGCTGAGATGAGAAAGAAAGGCTATGAAGAAAATATTATAAACGAAGCTGTAGGCTATGCAGAAACTGATGATGAAGAGATTCTTGCAGCAAGAAAAGTTTACAGGGAACTTTATGACAAGTTTGATGCAGAAGTTAAAGAAAAGGCAGTAGAGGTCAGAGAAGCAGGCGGTCTTTTCATTATCGGTACCGAGCGTCATGAGTCGAGACGTATTGATAACCAGCTCAGAGGACGTTCAGGACGTCAGGGCGACCAGGGTGAAAGCCGTTTCTTCCTCTCACTTGAAGATGACCTTATGCGTATCTTTGCAGCTGACAGAATAGAAAACCTTATGAAGTCGCTCAATGTAGAGGAAACAATGCCTATTGAAAGCAAGTTCCTTACAAAGATGATCGAGTCTTCACAGAAGAAGGTTGAAGGACGAAACTTCAGCATAAGAAAGAACGTTCTTAACTATGATGACGTTATGAACAAGCAGCGTGAGATAATCTATGACCAGCGTGCCAAGGTTCTTAACGGTGATGACCTCCATGAGAGCATCATAAATATGATAAAGGTTCTTATAAGCGATACAGTGGACAGATATCTTCTTGAAGACGGAGAAGACAAGGAAAACTGGAACATCATTGCACTTAAGGAATACTTCCTCGGATGGATAACAAACGAGGATGACTTTAAAGACCTCGAAGATGATGCAGATAAGTTCGAGGCAATTACAAAAAAAGAAGTTACAGACATGCTTACAGAACGTGCTCTTAAGATTTATTCAGACAAGGAAGAGCAGTACGGAAAGGAAGTTATCAGAGAACTTGAAAGAGTTATCCTTCTCAGAGTTGTTGACTCAAAGTGGACAGCACATATTGATGACATGGATGAACTTAAGAAGGGTATCTCACTCAGAGCATACGGCCAGAAGAATCCTGTTGTAGAGTACAGATATGAAGGCTTTGAAATGTTTGATGCTATGGTTGAGAGCATTCGTGAAGATACGGTTCGTATGCTTCTCACAGTTAAGCTCAGCAACAATCAGGTGCCGGAACGTGTTCAGGTAAACAAACCTGATGCACCTAACGCAGGCAGCGGAGACGGAAGTTTTTCATCGCAGGCTGTTTCAAACAAGACAGGTGACAATGAACTCTGTCCGTGCGGAAGCGGCAAAAAGTACAAGAAATGCTGCGGACTTAACTCAGATAACTGATAAAATAATATATGAATAAGAAAAAAGCGGACATTTAGCATGTCCGCTTTTGTGCATTTCTTACAAATAATCTAAATCAGATTTATTTAATGAAATGAAATTTTTATTTATGTATTGTGTTAAAAAAACAATAGTGATATAATGAGAAACATAATTATTGTACAAATCAACATAAAGGGGAAATGTGATTATGACTAAAAATGCTGAAACTATTAAGAACATTGCTCTTGCCGGACACAACGGTTCAGGTAAGACATCACTGGCAGAGGCACTTCTTTTTAAGGCTGGGGTAACAGATCGCCTTGGAAAGATATCAGAAGGAAACACTGTTTGTGACTTCGACCCTGAAGAAATCAAAAGAAAAGTATCAGTAAATACAGCAGTGGCTAACTTTATTACTGATGATATAAAGGTGAATATCATTGATACACCCGGACTTTTTGATTTTGAAGGCGGTATGCGTGAAGGTATTACTGCTGCAGGTACAGTTATGATTACTGTATCAGGCAAATCAGGTGTTAAGGTCGGTACAAGAAAAGCCTACAGCTTTGCAGAAAAACTTGGAAAGTCGAAAGTTTTTGTCATTACAAAGCTTGATGATCCGAATGCAAATTTCTATAACACACTTACAGAACTCAAGACTGTTTTTGGTCCTACTGTATGTCCTGTTGTGGTACCTGTTATCCAGAACGGTGAGATTGCAAGCTATATCAATCTTATCGAGATGAAGGCATACAAGTATGACGGAAACGGTAATGCCGTTGAAACAGCGATGCCTGAGGGTGACATTACAGATAAGATGGACTACAGACTTGATGGCCTTATTCAGGCTATCAGTGAGGCTGTTGCTGAAACTGATGAGGAACTTATGGAGAAGTTCTTCGAAGGAACAGCGTTTACACAGAAGGAACTTATTGACGGTATTCACAGAGGTGTAAATTCAGGAACTATTACTCCTGTAATCGGTGTATCTGCATCATCTCTTGCAGGTATCGACATGCTTCTCAAAGAGATCTCTCTTCTCCTTCCATCACCTCTTGAGGTTTCAAAGCCTGTTGCTGAAGACAGCAACGGAGAACCGGTTGAGATTATGTGTTCAGCTTCTGATCCGTTATCAGCTTTTGTATTCAGAACAACTGTTGATCCGTTTGTAGGAAAGATGTCATTTATCAAGGTATTTTCCGGTGTACTTAAGAGCGGTGCACAGGTATTCGATTCAGTAAGCGGAGCAAGTGTAAAGATAGGAAAGCTTTACAATATGTGCGGCAAGAAGCAGGAAGAGGTTGATTCTGCAAATGCCGGAGATATAGTTGTTGCAGTTAAGGCAGACATCAGCACTTCAGATACGCTCTGTGATGAGTCGAGGGTTGTTAAGTTTGATTCCGTTATCTATCCGTTACCATGTTTCTCAATGGCTGTAAAGGCTAAGGCACAGGGTGACGAAAGCAAGATTTCAAATGGTATCAGCAGACTCCTCGAAGAAGATCCTACACTCAGATATGAACAGGATCCTTCAACAACGGAACAGATTCTCAGCGGTCTTGGTGACCAGCACCTCGAAATTGCTGCTTCAAGACTAAAGGATAAGTTCGGTGCGGATATTAAACTTACTGTTCCTAAGGTTGCATATAAGGAAACAATCAGAAAGAAAGTAAAGGTTGAAGGCAAGCACAAGAAACAGAGCGGTGGTCACGGCCAGTATGGTCATGTATGGATTGAATTCGAGCCTACGGTTGGTGACAGCCTTGTGTTTGAAGAGAGGGTGTTCGGAGGTGCTGTTCCGAAGAATTACTTCCCTGCAGTAGAAAAGGGAATTCAGGAAAGCATGAAGAAGGGTGTTCTTGCAGGCTGTCCTGTAGTGGGACTTAAGGCAATTCTTGTAGATGGTTCCTATCATCCTGTTGACTCTTCAGAAATGGCATTCAAGACAGCAGCATCAATAGCATTCAAGGAAGGCTTGAAGCAGGCTGACCCTGTTCTTCTCGAACCAATAGGCAGTCTTTCAGTTATCGTTTCCGATGACAAGACAGGCGATGTTATGGGTGAACTTAACAAGCGACGCGGACGTATGCTTGGTATGAATCCTGCAGGTGACGGAATGACAGAAATTCTTGCAGATGTTCCTGTAAGAGAGATGCATGACTTTGCTACGTATCTCAGACAGGTAACAAGAGGTCTCGGTGAATTCACATTCGAATTCGTAAGATATGAACAGCTCCCTGCAAATCTTCTTACTGAAGTAATCGCAGGTATGGCTGGCGATGAAGATTAACAACAAATCACATAACATAATAAATCAACAAAATGGAAAACCGGAAACTGTTCCTTATGCAGTTTCCGGTTTTCTGTGTATGATTTGCTGTAAATTATAGTGAACGTCAAAATAAATTTGACTTTCACTATAATTGATTTATTTTTATTGCCTTGCACATCCGATGACTACGTCATCTCCGTGCAAATCGGCACCGGTAAACGCAATTTATTTATTGCGTTTACTAATCTGTGTAATCTGAAAGTGAAATACCGTTTTCACCGAGGGGGATCTGGTGGTCAAGACCGATAAATTTACCGTCGCTGTCCTGCCAGAGAACTTCCTTTACAAATTCATATTTGTCGGTATCCCATGTTGTGAAGTCATCGAGGACAAGTCCTCCGGTGTCTCCTGAATTGGCATTGAAGCACCAGAATGTATGATGAAGCTTGTTTTCTTTAATGAGCTGCCTGCAGTATGTCATCCATGTAAGGTTTGGCTCTTTCATAAATCCGCCCCATTCACCGATGAGAAGAGGCGCTTTTTTCTGATCATAGATATAGAACCAGTTGTCATACCAGCAGTCTTCCATAAGTGAGTCAAATGTGTATCCGCCTTCAAACCATGGCTGTTCATAAACTGTCGGACCGTAGTCATGCGGTGAGTAGACAAGTTTGTTGTTGTATTTACCCAGGTCAACCGGATTGTCAGCCACACCTCTGAGGTTGCCGCCCCACCAGTTGAAGTAGTAATCTGCCTTGTCCTGTGACTTGAAGTTTCCGTTTTTCTTTGTATCAACCGGGTAACATTCAATACCTTCAACCATAACAAGAAGGTTAGGATTTTTGTCAAGAACTGCAAGACCTGCTTTTTCGGCGATGTATTTCCAGTTGTCCTCATCCTTTGAATCGTCCCACTTTGCACGAGGGGATTCGTTAGGTTTTCCGTGAGGTTCATTTTCAAGATCTATTGCAATAATGGTGTCATCATTTTTGTACGTTGAAGCAATCCATTCGAGAGCTCTTATATAATCCTTTTCAGATATTTTTTCATCATACCACATAGGGTAGTTGTGACCTGAGGCATTTGTTGTGGCACAGTGGAAGTCAATCATTATCTTGATTCCGTTTGCCCGGCACTGACCTATAACGTAGTTGAATATCTCAAGGCTGTTCATACCCACGAGGTAGGAGTTTGTTGCCTGGTTGAAGTTTGCCTCAGGATATTCACCGTCTTCCCACTGATTAACGAGTTCAGTCGAGATTGGGATACGGATAAGGTTGAATCCGTGGTCGGCTATAGCATTTATGGATGTGTTGAGATCGGCATTCCACAGTCCGTCAAATATATTTGTACCTGTGTTGTAGCCGAACCAGTTACAGCCTGTAAGCCATACTTCATTTCCCTTCGAATCTACGATTTTGTTTTTTTCAACAGAGAGCCAGTCATCTGTTGAAGGTTCAGGAACTTCGCGTGCATTCGGAGAGGACTTAATATCGCTTCCGCCGGAACTACTGTTGCATATAAGGAAACAATCAGAAAGAAAGTAAAGGTTGAAGGCAAGCACAAGA
>CAMCOJ010000003.1 GCA_945876405.1 uncultured Ruminococcus sp. | reverse complement strand
ATACGAGATTTCTGCCTGTCTGGTGGGCTCGGAGATGTGTATAAGAGACAGCTATAATGCACTGCATACCTTCTCAATGTTCCCTGCATCACGAGTGAACAAGCTTCTGACAATGCAGTGGAGCGGTCTGAACTATTCGGAAAGAATCTGGAACAATACTCAGACTCTTGCAACTGAACTTAAGGAACAGATGCTCATTGCTTTCATGACAGGAGCCGGGGTATCAAGTACGGCCAGTGCGATAAGCAGACAGTTTCAGACTTCTGCATATAACGCAAGGCGGCTTGTAAGAACTGAAACAAATTTCATAGCAAACCAGGCAGAAATGGACGCATATAAGCGTCTTGGTATTGAGAAATACAAGTACATTGCAACCCTTGATACAAGGACGTCAGCAATTTGTCAGAGCCTTGACGGGCAGGTGTTCAGCTGCGATGATGCACAGGCCGGAGTAAACCTTCCGCCAATGCATCCGAACTGCCGAAGTACAACAATCATGTATGATTCAGAACAGCCGCTCAAAGAACGCATAGCCAGGGACGAAAACGGAAACAACATTAAAGTCCCAGGCGACATTACATACAAAGAGTGGCTTGAGAAATATCATCCGGAATTGATAGAAAAACTATTGATTTCAGAGACAAATGGTGGTACAATGTTTATAGGAAGAAGCGACGTTTCTGGAGCTACAAGAAAGCCAAAACCAATCGGTTATATCGAGCCGATGCCTAAAAAGCAACTTAGAAGAATTGTGAAAGCGTTCGCCAAAAATGGTGGAGTAATTCAGATGAGTTCTGAAACTGATGCATACCTTGACTCAAAAAACGCAGAAGCAATTACCTATAACGCTAAAACAATACTTTTGAGGCGCAACCCGGGAAGAGCGAGTGTTTTTGAAGAATTGATTCACACTGCTCAGTACAGAAACGGCAAAAATGACGGAAGTTATGAGAGCAGATTAAAGTGCGAGATATATGCTCAGAAGAAGCTTCTTAAATATAAAAAGGTGTACAAACTCACAGAAGCGGAAATAGAACAAACAAAGGCAGCGTTACGTTCGTATGAAGCTGAGCTTCGGGAGTATTACCAAAGGGGTGAATAGTATATGTTTAATGTTGTGAACTCTATACCAATAGGAAACAATCTTGCTGTAACGATAGATGGCGCGTGCGATTTAAAATCCGGAACTTTATTAAAAGACGAAAACGGGACCATGTTTACTCTTTTATCTACAGGAATGGCAAGATATATAAACGCTAACGATATTAAAAATTATACTGAAATTCTTCTTGCTCCAAACAGGAAAATTGGTAGAACGTTGTTCTTGAATTGATTTATCAGAAGCACTTCAATTACTGAGGTGCTTTTTTCACACCCTTACAACTTAATAAATTACAGCATCTCATTCGAGGTGCTTTTTTTATGCCCAGAACGTGCTGAACGGCGTTAAACTCTGCATGGAATATACACTCGACGGAGTTTAAACGGAGGTATCACTATGACATTCAAAAAGTTTATCATTCCTATGCAGTTCTTTGCTGATGCAGGCGGCGCAGGAGCTGAAGGAACAACCGCAACCGAAACTACAGGCAAGACTAATGAGCATGCCGGAGCTGAAAACGGCGGAGGTGATCCAAAATCTGCTGAGGGCACTGAGCCTCAGCCTAAAACATTCACTCAGGAAGAAGTAGACAAGATTATAGCTGACCGCCTTGCACGTCAGGCGAAGCAGTCAGAAAAGAAGTTTACTCAGAAGGAAGTTGATGATCTCATCAGTGAAAAGCTGTCAGAAGCTGAGAAGCTTGCAAAGATGAACGCTGAGCAGAAAGCAAAATACGAACAGGAAAAGCATGAGAAAGAGCTTGCTGAACGTGAAGCCGCTCTCACTAAGCGTGAACTGACAGCGACAGCGAAGGAAGTCTTCACAGAAAAAGGGCTTCCTGCTGAGCTTGCAGATATTGTTGACACTACATCAGCAGAAAACTGCACAGCATCAATCGAAACAATCGAAAAGGCATTTTCTGCGGCGGTTCAGAAAGCTGTCAATGACAGGCTGAAATCAAATCCACCTAAGACTGGAAATGCAAACACAGGAAATCAGAGTGTCAGCACGTTGCGCGGCGCTCTTCAGGAAGTTTATAAATAATTCATAAGGAGGAATTTAATATGCCTATTACACTCGCAGAAGCAAAAGTCGGCATGACCGACAAGGTAAATCAGCAGGTAGTCGACACGTTCAGAAGATCTTCACTTCTTCTCGACAGAATGACATTTGATAATATGCTCTCACCTGGTACAGGCGGTTCAACACTCGGCTATACCTATGTACAGCTCAAGACGCCATCAACAGCAGGTGTTCGTCAGATTAACACAGAATACACAGCAAATGAAGCAAAGCGTGAAGAGAAAAGCACTAAGGCCATCATCATGGGCGGTTCGTTCCAGGTTGACCGTGTAATTCAGAATACTTCAGGTGCCGTTGATGAAATGGCATTCCAGATGGAACAGAAGATCAAGGCAACAGCTAACCAGTTCCACAACAATGTTATTAACGGTACATCAGCTTCATCCGGTGCAGGATATGTTCCAAATACATTCGACGGTCTCAAGAAGATGCTCACAGGTACATCATCAGAGCTCTCTTCAGGCATCGATATTTCTGATGCAAACGCAATCGGAAGCAACGCCTACGCATTCCTTGATCAGCTTGACGCACTTGTAGCAGCTGTCGACGGAGACGTGTCAATGCTCATGATGAACGGTGACATGCTTCTCAAGGTTAAGTCAGTAGCAAGACGTGCCGGTTACTACTCACGTCAGGAAGACGCGTTCGGCAGAACTGTTGAATACTACGGCAATATTCCGCTCGTAGACCTCGGCAAGTATTACAACGGCACAAAGTCTGTTGATGTAGTTGACACATCAGCTGCTTCGTCTTCAACACTTGGTAAAACATCAATCTACGCTGTATCACTCGGCCTTGACGGTTTCTTCGGTATTTCACCGACAGGAACAGGCGTGATTCAGACATTCCTTCCTGACATGACAGCTCCGGGCGCAGTAAAGACAGGCGAAGTTGAACTTGTTGCCGGTGTTGCACTCCGTAACACTCTCAAGGCAGCTGTACTTACTGACATCGGTATCAAACCAAAGACAGCATGATCTGAAAGGATGGTAAGCAGTGTTAGAGAATCTTAAAGGTCTCCTCGGCGGTACTTGCTGCTGTGAAGACGGCACACTCAATGCCTTGCTCGAAACTGCTACAGATACAATCCTCGACTACATAGGCCGTGACGAACTTCCGCAACGGCTTGAGTCAGTCGTAGTTCAGTATGCAGTGATTCTGTACAACCAGATGGGCGCTGAAGGAGAAACGAGCCGCTCACAGGGCGGTGTATCACAGTCGTTCATAAACGATCTACCGCCGGCAATGCTCAGAAGGCTTCAGAACTATCCGAGAAAGGTTCGGGTGATCAGAAGTGAGACTTCTGAATAACTTACTGAAAAGAATAAAATTCTTTCGCATGGAAGAAGAAAAATCCGATTATGTCGGAACAGAAAAGAAAGTCGTTGAAGTCGGATGCTTTCCGTGTCAGGTCGAATATTCCCAGAAAGTTGAAAAAGGAAACAACGGTCTTGAAAAAAGGTCAGTGTGCAAACTGTATTTTCCTTCAGATCTTCCTGTAAAGATAGGCGACGGATTCTGTATTACAGGCAATGTACCTCAGTATATGCTTGTGTCAGTTACAGAATATGCAGACCATTGTGTCGGGGAGGCTGAGCTATGGAAATAGACATCCAGTGCGAAGGAATAGAACGATTGCTTGGGAGATTTCAGCAGATGGGACTGAATTCAGAACCTTTTCTTGACAGAGCTGTTGAAAAAGGTGCTTACAGGTTACAGGCAGAGATTAAACCGCTTGTCCCGGTCGACGAAGGTACTCTCAGAAACAGTATATCAGTCGAGAAAACAGGTCATCTGCAGTATTCTGTCGGTACTAATCTTGAATATGCACCATATGTGGAATATGGAACCGGTAAGCTTGGTGATCCGTCTGTACCTCATACAGAAAAACCATACTGGAGATACTTTTCTGATAAGCTTGGTCACTGGGTAACCACAAGCGGACAGCCGGCAAAGCATTTTATGCATAACGGATTTGAGAACGGAAAAGACGAAGCTGTTGAAACTGTACGAAAGGAGCTGCTGAAATGGTTGACTTAAATCCATACGTAGACCGTATATTAAGAAACATTGCTCCTGTTGAGCTTGCAGGCAGTGAAAGCAGCGAAAAAATACCCTGTATAGTCATAGAGCAGTATGACAACAGAACAGCTGTGGTACTTGAAGGGGAAGAATTCCTTTCGGATATCTGTATGCAGATTGATGTATATGGACGCACTCCGGAAGAACGGAGTTTGATTGCAGGCGAAGTATCAGAAACAATGACAGCTCACGGATTTATACGAACTGCCGGAAAGCCAATGGGTTCGCAGAGGTTTACGATGACTTTCCGGGTAAGGGTAAATGAAACTAACTATCATTTTCATCAATAAGGAGGAATAGAAATGCCTGAATTTTCAACCAGAGGTACATACCTTGAAGTAAAGGCGAATTCAGAATCAACCTGGAAGAAAACATATGGTCTTTACAATGTGCCGGATATGGGTGGTAACAAAGAAAAAATTGATGTAACAAATCTTAATGATTCTCATAAAAGAACTATAGACGGTATTACTGACTATGGTTCTCTTCAGTTTGATTATTACGATAACAAAGGTGATGAGGATTCTGTAACAGAAATAAAAAAGACATATGCTGCATTCAGAGCCTGGGAACTTGCAGGAACGAAGGTGGATTTTCGCCTTGTATATCCTGATGATACCGGTTTTACATGGACGGGTACAGTCTCAACTGTACGGGATTCCGCAGGTGTTAATGCAGCTATGAAGTTCAAGGTTTACAGTTCACTCGAATCAAAGCTTGAAGATTATTCTGCAGCAAGAACAGCTTCAGTACAGACTACTTCAGCTTCTTCAACTACAAAATAATAAGGATGTGTGAAAAATGAAACCATACATAGTGCTTAATATTGGCGAAAAAGAATATCGTCTCAGGATTCCTGCAACTTCAGCGATTGAACTTGAAGATAAACTGAACTGTTCAGTTGTTGACGGGATGAACCGCCTTTGCGAAATCAGAGTCCTTGCAAAATATTTTTATGCTGCAGCAAAGCAGCTCAATGATGATGTAAAGACAGAAGGTGATGCACTTGCTGTAATTGACGAATACACGATGCAGGGAAACAAGGTTGAAGATCTATATGATGTTATTCTTTCTGTAATGGAAAACTCCGGATATATAAAGCAGGAGGCAATTGACATGTCAAAAAAAATGACGGCTCAGATGCAGGAGAAACTGATGGAAAAACAGTCTGCATTGCTGAGCTGATCGAAAAACCTTATAAAATCTGCATAGCCGGCGGTATGAAGTCGGAAGACTTCTGGAACAGCACTATGCATGAGATATGTGTGTACATGGAAATTGTACGTAACAAGGAAGAGTGCAGATTAAGAGATCTGCACTACCTTGCTGCACTTATACGCACAGCTGTTGTATCTGCATTTAATCCTGATGTGAAAATTCTGTCATACGATGAACTGATAAGTGGCAGAACATCAGAAGAGAAATCAAACATTTACACTGGATGGGAAGACAGCAAAGCATACATGAAGGCATTGCAGGAGGTGAGAAAATGACAACGGACGAACTGAATGTAATTATTCGTGCGGTCGGCACATCAAACTTCAGAAGTCAGATGCAGCAGTGTACGGCATCTACTTTAAAACTTAAGATGGCATTTGTTGCACTGACCACAGCAACAGTCAAATTCACCAAAGAAGCATTGAAAAATGCATCTGATCTTGAAGAGGTTCAGAACGTTGTGGAGGTAGTGTTCGACGATATGTCTGAATCAGTAGACAAGTTCAGTAAGAACGCAATACAGCAATACGGCCTTTCCGAAACTATAGCAAAGAAATATATTGGATCCTTCGGAGCTATGGCAAAGTCATTCGGCTTTACAACAGAGGAAGCTGCGAAGATGTCAACGTCATTAACAGGACTTGCCGGAGATGTAGCATCATTTTACAACCTCGATTCAGATGCAGCGTATACAAAGCTTAAATCAGTTTTCACAGGCGAAACTGAATCACTAAAAGAACTCGGCGTAGTAATGACTCAAAACGCACTTGACCAGTACGCTCTTGAAAAAGGATACGGCAAGACTACAAAGCAGATGACTGAGCAGGAAAAGGTTGCGCTCAGATATAAGTTCGTATTAGATAGACTTAGTCAGGCTTCAGGAGACTATGCAAACACAAGTGACCACTGGGCTAACATGGTCCGTACTGCAAAGCTTGAAATACAGTCATTATCCGGTGAAGTCGGTTCGGAATTGATGCCTGCTGCAAAGATAGTATTTTCATCTGCAGTAAACGGAATAAAAACTGTTCTTGCATACATGAAACCAGTTGCTTCCGGAATATCGCTGATTACTCAGGGCTGGGTGGCATCAAGTAAAAGCACCAAAGTTTTTATTGCTGTTTCGGTTGGTGCTGCAGTCGCATTGATGAATTTCAATAAGATTGTTGCAATAACAAAATCAGTAACTCTCCTGGCATCAGGTGCAATCAAGATTCTAAACATGAATCTGCTTACAACACTTACAGCGGCTCAGGCTTTGAAAGGTGCTCTGGGTATTGTAGCTGTCGTTGCAGGAGTTATAGGTGCTGTCAAGCTTATTTCCGGTATTTCAAAAGCATTTGATAACATGGAAGAAAAGGCGAAGAAACCGGCTTCATCTATCAATGAAATGGCCTTGTCTTCAGATAATGCTGCTGAATCTGTCGGAAATCTTTCTGATGCAACAAAGGAGTTCAGTGGAGCTGCAGAAGGAATTGATAGGTTCCTTGCTTCGTTTGATGAAGTGAATAAAATCAATGACAACAGTGGGGCACTTGGCGGACTTGTTACTGATGATGACCTCTTAAATATTGACAGTGCTATTGAAGGAATAGGGGATCTTCAGTCTGAAATTGATAACTTATCACTTGATGGATTATCATTTGAAGGTATCGCTGATAGTGCAAATAAATTCTTTAAAAATATTTCAGAAAAGATTTCACGAACAAAAGACCTTTGGAATGAGATGATAAATGCTGATTCTTTTGAAAAAGGTCTTGAAGCTGCCGAAAAGATTGTGGGAGTCTGGCTTGGTGATGACTGGGTGAAACTCTGGGATGATGCCGGAGCTGCAATGTATGATATCTGGCACGAAAAGAACTGGAAAAAGAAAATACTTATACTTGATAAGTTTATAAAAGACCAGTTCAGCGGTACTCAGTGGTATGCGTTCTGGAATTCATCCTGGGGCATAGTGTCTGATTGCTGGAAGCTGACTTATGATGTAATCACAGGTGATATCCCTGGAATAATGACAGATCTGGACGGCTTGCTCACCAAACTTCAGAATGTATATAATTACTGGAAGTCATTTGTAACAGGTGACGTCAAAGGTCAGCTGCTTTCAATGGGCGGTATGATGCTTGGAATTAACTTTTCCAAAACTAATACGGCTTCTTCTTCAGCGGAAAATGCATACAATCAAACTAAAGATTTACCCGATAATTTTATTGGCCCGAGGAAATATGCCGCCGGCGGTTTCCCTGATGTCGGAGAAATGTTCATAGCCCGTGAGTCAGGTCCGGAAATGGTCGGAAAAATAGGAAATAAAACAGCGGTCGCAAACAACGACCAGATTACAACAGCGATATACAATGCTGTAAAATCCGCAATGGGCGGAGCTTCATCGGGCATACCGGTGATATTAAAAATAAACGAAAGAGTCCTTGGGCAAGCGGTCATAGAACACATAAACAATACAACAATGAGTAGTGGACAGAGTCCATTGATAGAACTGGGAGGTTAATGATATGTTAATAGTTGACAATGTCACACTTCCTGAACCACAGTCTCTTACACCGGAACATAATAAAATTTGGTCTGCTAACACAGGAAGACTTGATTCCGGTTATTTCGTTGGAGATCTGATAGCGGTAAAACGCAAATTAAATATTACATGGGGACCATGTACAAAAGAAGATGCACAGAAAATACTTGCTGCTACACGAAAGCCGTTTGTGCAGATAAAATATATCAACGAAGAAAATAAAGAAGAACAGGGAGAATTTTACTGGGGTGACCTGAGCGGTGAGTTTTATAATCTGACCGTGGAGTATATCATGTCAGGGTTCTCATGCAATGCGACAGAGAGGTAGTGGAAATATGAGGAAACATAAACAGGAACTCATGGACTATCTCAACAACAGTATGCGGCAGATTAAAGTCAAGCTGACGTGTTCAGCCGGAGAAATTACTTCGGTTCAGTCTTTGGACTACAGCACAGATCACGGAAATAGTATTTCATTCGGAACTACTGTTTCATCAAGTATAAATGTAAAGTGCGTAACGCCATCATTCAGCATATCCGGACGTGAGCTCACGTTGTTCTTTGGAACATCTGACGGAACGTGGACACAAATCGGGATATTCAAAGTTCTTCCGGAAAATCTGGAGAACAGAATGGGATTCACATCGTTTACAGCATACGACAGAATGTATGCTAACACTTTACAGGAATACCAGTCGCAGCTTTCATATCCTGCACAAATGTCTGATGTACTGGGTGAGATCTGTAGCAAGTGCGGATTGACAGCGCCTGCAATAGCTTACAATCCGACAATCAACGATGATGTGCTGAGTGGATACACACTCAGAGATGCACTCGGTTACATAGCCGGGTGTCAAGGAAAGAATGCATACATCGACTGTGACGGTAAACTGATTTTTAAATGGTTTACTACCTGCGACTATACGGCGGACGACCACATAGCCAACGTTCCGTATGCTGACGAGCGGAACATAGTAATACAGAAGGTCATATGTTCCACAGGCGATGATAACATACAGTACGGAAACGGCTCAGATGGTATTGTGTTTAATAATCCGCTTATGACACATGAACAGCTTGAGATTATATACAATACTGTCAAAGACTTCACGTATCGCAGACTTGATGCTGATATACCGCTCGGTAACTATCTTGTTGAATCGGGCGATATTATCAAAATCACTTCGTCGGGTTCAGAGCTCAGCGTACCTGTAATGTCCATATCATTTCATTATGATGGTGGCATAAGCTGTAAGCTCTCCTCATACGGCGTTCCTGATAGCGTGATGAAGTCTATATCAGCAAGAAAATTTAAAGACCACACAAAGTTTACAGGTCTTCAGAAGGAAATCAAACATGTAACTGAAACCATTACCGGTGCTACGGGAGGATACCTGCGAATAAATTTCGGTGATGACGGTAAAACTGCAGAGCTGCTGATTATGGATCAGCCAAATGCAGAAGATGCAGTTAATGTGTGGAGATTCAATAAAAACGGTCTTGGACACAGCCACAATGGATATAACGGTCCGTTTGATGACGTAGCTCTGACGGCGGACGGTCATATAGTAGCAGATAGAATTGCAGGCAACAAAATATCGGGGGTAGGCATCGAAACTATAAGTCCGAATTCATTTCTGATGATGGAAAAAGCCGAGCTTACATACTACACAAGACCGCATTCAGAGAGCGAACAGTCTACAAAAATATCCGGTCTTTACGCAATGAACGACGGAGGCCATGATGGACTCATGATATCGTGTCTCCGCAATTGCTGGATTGGATTCGGAATCGACGAGAACGGCGGTTCATCTGAAATGTTCAAGTTCAAGCCGTATGACTACCACAAGTTTTGGTTTGGCGGCAACATTGCTGTGAATGGTGACGTGCAGATTGACGGTACACTGCTTATCAGAGACAGCAGTGGCGAGCTCAGCAACGTTAATGACAGACTGACTGCACTTGAACAGGCTGTTGCAACACTTAGCAATTTCTTTACTTATGAGGAGGAAAATTAATGAAGCCTCACAAAATTACAGTTGAGAGATATGACACATGTATTGTCCCGCTCCTGATCAGAGTCAAACAGCTCGACGGATGGTATGAGTACATACCTTGCGGCGGTGACGTAATCACAGTCAACATTAAAAACAAATCAAACAAAATAGTAAAGACTTTCACACAAACGGTTCAGCCGGGGAACGACAAAGAAATCAGTCTTAAGTTCCCAACAGATCTTCCTGAATCAGAGTATACATACGATGTAATACTTGAAACAGGCGTAGAGAAACATACCATCTGTGATGACTATATTTTTAAAATAAAGGAGGATGATGCTTATGAGAAACTGGTTCAGCCATGATTGCAGTTATGATTGCAGTTGCAACGATGCGACAGCAATTCTCGGGACTATCATAAATGGCAGAAAGTATGAATCAGATTCAGTTACTACAGAGCAGTATGCTGAGGATATGAAAAAAGTAGCGTCTGCTCTTGACAGTATGGCTAAGTCACAGACAGAAACAGATGCCAATCTCAAAATTCTCGCAGAAAAACACGCATCTGATATATCTCAGATATTTAAGGAGATAACAGCGTTGCATAACACTATATCAGATATAAGCAAAAATATATCAGCTATTGATGAACGTGTTAAGAAACTTGAATCGGCAGGACCTGAGATTAAAATTACAAGCTTCAAAGCATCGCCGGTTGTTGCTCTCGCAGGCTCTGAGATTGATGTGAAGCTAACCTGGGCGTTTAACACACAGGCTACATCGATTACTGTGAACGGTACTGCAGTGTCCGGTACAAGCTACACAGCAAACAGAGTAAACAGCAGTAGAACATTTACTTTAATTGCAACAGACAAAAACGGTAACACTGATACAGCTACAGCTAAAATTGACTTTATGAACAACATAGTTTATGGTTCATCATCTGACACAGCACCATCATCAGACATGCTTGCAGGACTTGCTACGAAAGTATTAAGCGAAGAAATATCACGCACTATTTCTGTTGATACGGGAGCGGGAGCATATATTTACTATGCTTATCCAAAGCGTCTCGGAAAAGTAAAATTCTATGGCGGTTTTGAGGATCCTGTGACCGTTCTTTATACAAATGCGCAAGGGTTCGCTGAAGAGTATACTGTATACAGATCATCAAACATACTAACTGAAGAAATAGAAGTGCAGGTGACTAAGGAGGTATAAAAATGGCAAATTTAAGAGTTATAGCAGAAATTAAACCGGCCGGCGATTTTCCGGTAGTTGATGCACCAAATGTCAGCGTTACCGGAGGGAAAAGACTTGACGTTGCACTTTCAGAAGCTGCTGCCGAGGTTGCAAAAAAGGCGAACAAGTCAGAAGTGGACACTGCACTTGCAAGTAAGGCGAACAAGTCAGAAGTGGACGCTGCACTTGCAGGTAAAGCAAACAAGTCGGAAGTCGATGCTGCGATCGAAAACGCTGTTGATAAAAGATTTTTAAACCTTATAACTCCGGAAATGTTTGGCGCAGTTGGAGATGGCGAGGCTAATGATACAGCGGCAGTTCAGCAGGCAATTAACCAGGGCGGTACAGTGTATCTTCACAACATATACAAAGTTACTACTCCGATTAATATTGTGAAATCAAATACTACAGTATTCGGAAACGGTACACTTTACGGAGATTTAAAAACAACGGGCGCTGTTCTTAGATGTGGTTCTACGGCCGATAACGTAAAAGACCATATCCGTATCAGAGATATTCACATCCGTTCGACAAGCACAGTTGTAACTACGGGTATCGGAGTTACACATGAAATTCCTTCCGGCATAGGAAATGTTGATGTCATTATCGAAGGAGTTGATGTTGATGGTGTAAGTGGTAATGGAATACAGCTTCATGGTGGTACTCCTACTATGACTACAATAAGACCGTTTATCATAGTTCAGAACTGTAAGATTTTTAACTGTGGTAGAATCGGACTTTGCATGTCAAGAGTATCAGCAAGAGTCAGCGGAAACCTTTTTAGAAACAACGGCTATGAAAATATTACTGTAGACAATGGCTGCTATCAGACTTCAATTATCAATAACAATCTTCAGACTGCGAGAGGTGGCTGCGGAAATATTGGTATTGACCAGTGCGACAGATGTATAGTTACAGGTAATAATATTACTTCGTTTGACTATGACCCTAACCATGCTCATCATGGCGGTGATACAAACTGTGGCATCAGATTGAACTGCAACACGGGTCATGTTACAAACACTGTTATATCTAATAACACATTTACAGGCGGCAAGTACGGGATTTGGATAGGAAATTCGAATACAAAATATTTCGGAAGTGGAATATTTAACGGAAATCACTTTGTCGTAGTTGGCGTATCAGATTTCCATTTTGATTTCATTTCAGCATGTACAATCATGGGTAATAAATTCAACAAGTTTGTTAATGATGAATTTAAAGCAAATATCACAAACATCTATACGGATGAACCGGTAGAAATTCCTCTTTCTGAATGTGTGAACGAAGGATATACCCTTACAGGCGGTGACCAGATTGTAAATAACAGATGCCTAATCACAAACAACGATGTACAGATTACAGCAATGTTTACACATAGCGGCAAGGAAGTGGGAGACATTCCTTTTACGCTTCCGTTCAAGCCGAAAAAAGGCTGTGACGTTCATTTTCAGGACGGACTTACAGTCAGCCTGAGAACCACAGGAGCGGTTCAGATGTATGGCGATTACGCAAACATGGAAGATGATGATGAAGTTTACTTCACAGCTAATTTTGTAAGATTTAAGGAGGCTTAAAAAATGAGAGCGAATCAGGGATTTTACAAATTCAAAAAAGATATCAAACGTATCGCATATGATACACAGGCGGTAACAGGTAAGGTTGTAGACCTCAGAAACAACGTTGACGGTTATGCGGTTGTTGGTTCTACTGAAGGGGATATGATTAAGTCAGTAGGAAAAAATCTTATAGATGTAAAAGATGTAAATGCTAAAGTTACAAGCCCTTATAAAATGAATTGCTATGTAGAAGAAGGAAGTGTAATATACATCAATTTTGAAGATGGCTATAAAACAACAAATTCTCAAATTTTTAGTAAAAAGTTGCGAATTAGCGTAAGCAAGCCATGTACTGTCGTGTACAGAACTGAACATATATCAGGTATATATGAAAAAAAAGATGAACCTGGAATACCTGTTATGTCAGGTCATCAACTCTTAGTCGAGGATTTTGAATTAAATACTATTAGGTCATCTTATTCGGGAGTAACTGTAAGCCCTGAAATTGGTGAAGTTAGGTATAATTTAGTGAATATAACTCAGGAGGATATAGATAACGGAGCAAGTTCTGTATCTGTAAGAGCATGGTCGAACGGTACATTAAAAGGCGGCAGTAAATATGTTGATTATAGATACACTATTATGGGTTATGTTGTAGATTTAGACGAACCAATAGATGAAGATATTGAATTTGAACCATACAAAGAAGATAGAAAAGTCTGCAATCAGAATGACCGTTGCTACATCAACACATTCGCTAATGGTTCAGTATATTCAGAAAATGACCGCACTATCACAGTAAACTTTCCAAAGTCCATGTTTGCATCAGCTTACAGAGCAATAGCAAACAGAGTGAACAACATGGACGGCGATGACTACGAAGAAAAAACAGTAAACTTCTTCGGTGACAGTATCACAGCCGGAACCAATACAACAGAAGCATATCACATGTGGCTCAGCAGATACACAGGATTCCATTGCAAAAACTGGGGTGTAGGTGGATCAGGCTATATTCAGGAGCTAACAGGTTCGTTCCATACAGGAGATGGCATAGAAGGAATTGCGGAGCTTAAACCGCAAACCGGAAAAAATAAGATTTTAACAATAATGAAATCTGTCGGAGAACTTGGAAACTGCATGATATTTGCAGGGACTAATGACTGGGCGGCTGCATATGATATTGATGCATTCAGAACAGCTGTTCAAAATACACTCGATTATGCCTGGGAACATTCAGACAGATTACTTGTACTGACACCTATAAAACGTTACAGAGGAGAAGTAAAAAATTCAGCTGGAAAAAGACTTCATGAATTCAGCGGTGTAATTATTGAAGAGTGCATTAAACGTGGTATTCCATACATTGATGGTTATGAAATGCCGTTTGATTCAAATAACGATATATCAGCACTGAAGTATTATGCAAAAGAAGGTGTGGACAAGGTTCACATTAATGAAGCAGGCCACAAACTTATGGCAGGATATTTACTTGATAGATTTAAGGCGGTGTTTAAATAATGAAAGAAAAGATTTTAAAAGGCAAGTGTAAAACTTGCGGAAATGCATTAAGACTTCCGAAATCAGAAATGAACAGTAAAGTTGACATGAGAAGCCTTACAAGATGTCCGGACGGTCATGCATACTGTCCGGTATGTCACACACCTGTTAAAATGAAGTAAAGGAGTGATAATATGAGTACACCGGTTTTTGACGAATTCGTACCTGTTACTGAGGGTGTTCCTGTAGTAAACGCAAAGCATGTTGACTTCGGTGGTGGAGATATAGCTGACGGAATTATTTATGCTAATAATGACAACATGATACCTTTTCCATACTACAATAATTCAGGCGTGGTTAATGAGAATGCTACATTTACGTATGATAGTCTTGGCTTTATAACCATTAACAAATCGAGTAATTCAACTAACCGTTCTCAGTTTTTCCTGTATAATACACAGACGATAAATTTGGTTGAGGGTAAAAAATACACGTTATCAATCAATGCTGTGTCTGGTACAGGTGTAGCATCTGTGTATTTTGCTAACACAGTAAATGAATCAGGAACAATTAGAAGCGTTGTTATAGGTTCAGCAAAAGATTCAACTGTAGGAAAATCAGCTTCAGTTACTTTTACATACTCAAAAAGTACAGGATGGGTAAATGACCTTATTGCTATTTATGTTGAACCTACGGATAAATGTAACAACCTTAAGGTCGAAGTAATGCTTGAAGAAGGCGGTGCTATGCACAAGTATATGCCTTATATCTACAGCAGAAAGTCACTGAGAGATGATATCGAAGCACTGAAAGCGAGGTAAGCTATGGAAGAAAAATATTGCTGTCTTTTTGACAAAGAATGTCCTCATAAGGATATTGATAACTGCTTAGAATGTCCGGAGTACAAGGAAATTGAAAATACAATCGAAAACAATTAAATACTGACTTTACATCAGAACAGGTAAGGGAAGAAATGTCCTTACCATGTTCCTGATATTAATGTCGGGAACATATATTTTTATACAAGCAAGGTAATGTTTCAACTCAGTAAAATAATAGGAGAGAAAAAATCATGAAAAATCTCGCAGAAGAAGCACATAGGTAATAAAACAGGGACTGTAAAAAAACAGCCCCTGTAAACTAAATGTTAAGCTTGCTTATAAGCGCCTCCTGAAGAACCTGAGAAAAATTTATTCCCTCACGTTCTGAAAGAGTATTAAGCCAGTTTGGAATAGTCAAAGTTTTCTTGATTGACTTGTTATCATAGAACTTCCTGTATTCTATTGTGTCGCAAGCTATCAATGTTACAAAAGAATCGCCTTTTGTTTCTATATCTTTGATTTCTGAAGAACGCGGTATCTGCTGTTTATCTTCTTCTAAACTGTAAAGCATCAGACAAAGAGCATCTTCTGCCATTTCAATAGCTTCAGTAATTGAGTCTCCAGAAGTGAAGCATCCGTCTACATCCGGAAAGCTAACAGAATATGCATTATCTTCTTTTGTAAAAACTGCAGGATAAGCGTATTTTGCCATTTAAAACACCTCTTTACATCTATTGTGTTGAAGTTCACCAGGGATTTATTCAATCCCTGCTGACTTCATAATTGATTTTAATGTGCCTGTCGGAACCTCCTGTGTTTTGTGTCTTCCGACTGTAAATTGCTTGTTTGTTTTAGGACTGAACCACATTTCATGATTTGCACCTTCTCGAACTAACCGGCACCCATTCTTTTTAAGAATTTTCTTTAGTTCGTTGTATGTCATTTGTTCACCTCCTATGATTATATTATAACACGTATTAATACGTATGTCAATAGTTTTAAAAAATATTTATGTAAAGGAGAGATTTTTATGATCTTAACAGCAGACAGAAAATATGTACTCAATGGTGTGACAGTAAACGAGTTTCTTATTACTGAGCACAATGACAACAACGTTCCGATAGGATATGACATGAAAGGAAATCGTATCGGAATAACTGTACATAACACACCAAGACTTAGTGAAGTCGCAAAAACGCAGGCTGAACAGTACGCAAGAGCCACTTACAACAACAATATGAACGGAGTTATCGTACATTTCTATGTTGATGAGGTAGAGGCATGGCAACTGATACCACTTGATATTTCAGGATTTCACGCAGCCGACGGAGACGGTCCGGGCAACAGACGCACAATTGCGGTTGAATGTATCATGGACGGATCGGGTTCAGAAGCGGATAAAAAGTCTGAAGAAAACTGCGCAAGACTTGTCGCAGGACTTCTTAAAATGTTTGACTTTGAAATCGGCGATATATACACACATAATCACTGGTATCCGCAAAAATACTGTCCAGCATATATTCTTCCGCATTGGAATGAATTCATGAAGAAGGTTGAAGGACACCTCAAGGAAGAGAATGCCGGTGTTAGGCAGGAAACAGCAAATAAAACTTTGTATCGTGTTAGAAAGTCATGGGACGACAGCAAGTCTCAGATCGGAGCTTATGCAAACCTTGAATCTGCTAAATCTGTATGCAAATCTGGATATTACGTTTTCGATGAAAAAGGGAATAAAGTATATCCACTTGAGGATATGAAAAACTCTACGTCAAACATCAGCGTTGAACTCAGGATGCTCAGAAGCGGGATGGGCGGCAAGGATGTGGAAGCAATGCAGGCGATACTCATAGCAAAGGGATATAGCTGCGGTACATACGGATCTGATGGTGATTTTGGCGAGAACACAGAAAAGGCTGTACGTAACTTCCAGACCGACAGGAAGATTTCTTCAGACGGAATAGTTGGCGAAAAAACATGGGCTGAACTGTTCAGGTAAGAGGTGACAGGATGAATAAATCGTTAATCGAATACCTCTCAATTGCAATCGGCGCAGCAATAGGCTTCATGTTCGGAGACCTTAACGGAATGTTCTATGCATTACTTGTGTTGTGCATACTTGACTATATTACCGGTGTTATGGTTGCAATTAAGGAACATAACCTTTCAAGCAGAATAGGCTATATAGGCATCATGCGAAAGATAGGCATATTCATCATGGTGTCTGTAGGCCACCTTGTGGACAACCAAATAATAAAAGGCGGCAATGTCTTTATGAGTGCCTGTACCCTGTACTATGCCGCTAACGAGGGAATATCAATATGTGAAAATGCTGAGAAACTTGGACTGCCACTTCCGAAAAAGCTTCTCAGGATCTTGAGGCAAGTTAAAGAAGAATCTGATGATGATGAAAATTTGTAATAAGTGTTCACGAAAGTGTTCACGAAAATCTATAAACATCGCTGTTACGTAGTTTTATTTATGTTGAATAGGGGTTCAATTCCCGTCGCCTCCATAAGCACAAAAACCGCGCATTTACGTTAAATGACGTAGATGCGCGGTTTTCTTTATGTTGTTAAACGCTAAAATAAGTCCGGAGCATAGACACCCAGAGCGGCGCTCAGCAACCCATAAGCGTTGCTTATTGACTTAGGGGACAAACTTACCGAAATGCGTATCGTTATTTTTCCAAATCACCTGATTTTGTTGATTTTTACTGAAAGGTATGTTATTATTATTATGTTACTTTGTTTCGTAAATACAAATCTGAAAGGACGGTTGATATATGGAAAAGATATGGGAATTTTTTGATGAGTTAAAAGAATGCGTTTATGTTGCTGATATTGATACATACGATTTGGTTTATATGAATAAAAAATCGATGAGTCTTTACAGCGTGGAATCCCTTGATGAAATTGAAGGAAGAAAATGCTATGAAATTCTGAAAAATAACAGGACGCCGTGTGCGGGATGCAACAATCACCGGCTTTGTGAAGGAAAATTTGTTGAATGGTACTGTTACAATCCTGTTCTGAAACGATATTTTCATATAAAGGATACGCTCGTTACAGATGATAATCGTCGCCTCAGAATGGAGATAGCCATTGACAACAGCCTTCAGGAACAAAAATATCGCATGTTTCTTGAACAGCAGAATTATGAAGCTCTTGCAAATGAGGGCATGAGACTTGCACTTAAAGCTGACACTCCTGACGAATCGATTAACATCATACTTGAATATCTTGGAAAGGCTCTTAATGGTGAGAGGACCTATGTAGTTGAAAAAAATGAAAGCGGCGGAGATGACAATACATATGAGTGGGTTGCCGAAGGTGTTACCCCTGAAATAGAAAATCTTCAGAATCTGCCGTCTGAGATCTGTGAAAACTGGTACAGATATTTCAGTGAAGGCAGAAAAATTGCAATTGAGGATATAGAGTTAATTAAAGAACGCGCCCCTATCCAGTATGATGTTCTTAAAATGCAGGATATACATTCGATTGCAGTGGTTCCGCTAACTGATGAAAATAACACAATCGGATTTTACGGTATTGATAATCCGAAGGGAGAATCCCTTGAATATACTGAAAATATACTTCGGCTTATTGGTCACTTTATAGTATCATGCCTTAAGCGCAGAAATATTTTAAAGCAGCTGGAACAGATGAGCTATATGGATCAGCTTACAAAGCTCGGAAACAGGTTTGGTCTGGATAAGTTTATAGAAAATTTTGAACCCGATGACAGTCTTGGATTTGTATACTGCGATATTACCGGACTTAAGAAGGTAAATGATACAGATGGGCATCTTGCTGGTGACAATCTGATTCTCCGTGCGGCCAAATGCTTAAGAGAAGCATTCGGGGAATATGGTTTGTTCAGGGTAGGCGGAGATGAAATGCTTGCAGTCTGTCCTGGTATAAATGAAAATGAACTGACTGAGAAAACTGAAAAGCTCAGAAATATATCAGGTGAAAATAATGTAGTACTGGCGATTGGTGCAGTATGGAGCAAAACAACGGATGAAAATATTGATACCCTTCTTTCAAAATCAGAACATCTGATGTACGAAGACAAGAGGGCATATTACAGGCAAAACGGAATAGACAGAAGAAGGTAGGGTGACAGATTTAGTCAAACAGTAACGGAGCTTTAACTATGATAATAAACTTTATTCGTCATGGAATGACTGAAGGAAACAAATCAAAAAAATATATTGGTATTACTGATGAGGTTCTCTGTGATGAGGGAATTCATGAATTAAAAAAAATAAAATATCCTGACTGCAGCATACTCGTATCAAGTCCGATGAAAAGGTGCAAACAAACCGCAGAAATAATATATCCGGGGAAGAATTATCGGATATGCGAAGAATTCAGAGAATGCAGTTTTGGAATTTTTGAAGGAAAAAACTACACGGAGCTTTCAGATACTCCCGAATATCAGAAGTGGATTGAATCAAATGGAAAAGACAGATTTCCAGGTGGTGATGATCCCTTTGAATTTCGGCGTAGATGTACGGAAGGTTTTATAAAACTTATTGATTCATGTCAGGACGATGAAGTTATTTCCCTTGTTGTTCACGGAGGGGTGATAATGTCAGTTATGGAAACACTGGCATTTCCGGGAAAAGATTTTTATGAGTGGCATGTTTCAAACGGACATGGTTATGTAACCAGATTTTATAAGGGAAAGTTTGCAGATAAAAATAAAAAAAATTGTCACTTGACCGTTATTTCAATGATATAGTATATACAAAAGCCTTGCAGATAAAAATATCTTCAAGGCTTTTTATTATATATTTCTCATGAAGTCAGTAGGTGTGATAGTCGGAATATCAAGGTTTTCAAAATCTTTTATATTTCTTGTGACGACATAATTACAGCGTATTGATTTTGCACATACAGCAACAAGACAATCTTCAAAATCTTTTGATTTTCTTTGAAAAGCAGTAATTACTTCTTCATTTGTTACACTGCATATTTTTACGATTTCAAGTATCTTGCCAATCACATTATAAGCAAGTTCTGTGTTATGTGTGTATTTTCTTACAAGATAGTATATGTCAGTTATCGCAGATGCTGATATAAATCCTTCTATCTTATGTTCTTCACACATGGACAACAGTTTGTATGAAGTTTCGACAAATGGTTCTCTGATGTAGTATAATAATACTTGACAACTTTAATCCACTAAATTTATAATGGAAACAATAGAAAACTGCAAGGAGTTGTCAGAATATGGATAAACCAAGAACATACGAAGCTGAATACAAGAAAGAAGCGGTAAAGCTTGCTAAAGAAGTTGGTGCCAGGAAGGCAAGCGAAAGTTTAAAAATACCTTACGGAACTTTGTATGACTGGATCAAAAAAGAACGAAAGTGGGCATTAGAAACCGGTGAAGCCAGGACACCTGCAGAAGCACTGAGTCTTGCAGAAGAAATACAGAAGCTTCGCCTGGAAAACAAAGAGCAGGCAAAAGAAATAAAAAGGCTGACAGAGCTCAATGAATTTC
>CAMCOJ010000002.1 GCA_945876405.1 uncultured Ruminococcus sp. | reverse complement strand
AGAACAATATTTGTTTCAGTGTTTTCTGCAGTAATTTCATCATAGCATATCCGAAACCTTTTGTCTATAGTTTCGCCCTAAGAGGTAAACTGTTCGCCCTAAGAGGTAGTTTTTTCTCATAATATGGAAAATTAAACATTAATTTTACTGTTTGCTCAAAAACAAAACCACCCCACAGAGAAGACTGTGGAGTGATTTAAGTTTAGCTGTGTTTATCCAATTTCCTGACACACCTGTTTTTTCTCTGCCCCGTTATTTTTCATATCCCTGGTAACCCGAATGTACTTTGCAATGTTTACAGCTGCTCTTACAAGTTCGTCAGCTATTACAGCGAGGAATACACCGGTGATTCCAAGGTGAAATACCTTTACAAATACCATTGCGCATCCCACTACGAATACGGTACCGAAAATCTGAGTGCAGAACATCCATATGGTATTTCCGCTTCCTCTGATGCCGTTTCCGATAATTATATTTGCAAACTTTCCGTAAAGGTTTAGACACATAAGAATAAGATATGTGCTGCATACTGCAATGATCGACTCTTCATTTGTAAATATTCTTACAATACCTTCAGGGAATATTAAACATACTATAAGCAGAACCAGGGCGATTGCAGCGGAGAATATATATGCCGTGAGACATACGCCGATATATCCTTGTTTGTCTTTCTTTCCGACAGCTTCACTTGAAAGAGTGAGTGTTCCCTGTCCGAGAGCTCCGACGACAACTACAGCGAGAAGTTCCACGCTGAATACAATTGTATATATTCCTGCAGCCATTTCATCAATTGAGTTGAGTATGCGTATAAGCATAAGGTTGCCGAGATTCCATGCAAAATCTTCAAGAGCGGTGTTCAGTCCAAGCTTTGCGGACGTGATGAACGGTTTAAGTTTTGCTGACATTACTTCACGCACGTAAGGACGTGTGTGAAGTTTTTTGCTCGTCATAAATATGTACCATGCGTATGCGAATCCGGCATATTCAGCTATAAGTGTAGCGATGGAAGCCCCCTTTATTCCCAGCTCCGGAAAACCGAGGTTTCCGAATATGAGTACCCAGTCCAGAAAAATGTTGAGTCCTGCACGTACTACCCCGTACCATATCAGCGGTTTTGTGTAGTTTGATGTTTGCATAATAACCATGCTGGATGCTTCCAGACCAACGACAAGAAATACAGGGGCAAAAAATCTTACATATTCAAGACACATCGGCATAAGATTGTCAGAGACACCCATTGCTCTGAATACCGGTTCGGAAAAGAACATCCAGAACAGAAAAAGCAGAACCGGAATTACGTTGTTCCATTTCAGCATGGATGCTGCGTATTCATGTGTTTTCTCTTTTTCTCCTGCACCTACACGCTGGCTTATCATTATCGATGCACCGATAACGATTGAAAAGCAGAACGACATCGTTGTCCAGACCGGTGATGAAACATTGCTCAGGGCACTCATATACATTTTGTCCATATGCCCTAAAAATGCACGGTCAATAAGCATCTGTACCTGGGAAATAATATTGCTGAGAATAATAGGCACAGCTATTGTCAGCAAAGGTTTCACATATTGTGTTTTCTTTCTTTCAGTCATTTTTTTCTCCTTTTCTAAAATTTTTTTCAGCTTACATTAATAATACGGTACAAACATCGAAAAGGTTACAGAGAAATTCAGATGTTTGTGAGAAAAAATTCGGCAAAAATACTATTGATTTATTAACATCAGTGTGCTATAATATTTTATAGTATGATTATGATGGAAAGGTCGGATAACTTCCGACCTTTCCTTTATGTATGGAGGTAACGCTTTTGAAGATAAAAAAGTATGGAAATACCGAACTTAAAATCAAAGAAATGGCTCAGCCTATTGCTGATGAACTCGGGTATGATATCTGGGATATCCAGTATGTTAAAGAAGGCGCAGAGTGGTATCTGAGAGTATTTATTGACAAAGAGGACGGTATTGACATTGATGACTGCGAAGCTATGACAAGACCGCTTAATGAAAAACTCGATGAACTTGACCCGATAAAGGGTGGCTATATTTTTGAAGTCGGTTCGGCAGGACTTGAGAGAGAACTTGTGAGGGAAGAACACTTTAAGGCATGTACCGGACTTGAGGTTAGAGCTCATCTTTTTATGAATGTAAACGGAAGCAGGGATATTATCGGAACACTTGCTTCATACAGCAAGGAATCAGTTAAGCTTGTTACTGACGGCGAGGAGAAAGAAATACCGCTGTCGGATATAGCATATATCAGATTATACGAAGAATTTGAATTTGATTAATAAACCGGAGGTAGATTAAAAAAATGAACAAGGGCTTTTTTGAAGCATTAAGAATGCTCGGTGACGAAAACAGTGTGGACGTTGAAGTATTGATCGAGAAGGTTAAGTCAGCACTTATGAAGGCTGTAAAAAAATCATATCCTGACTGCGAAAATATCAATATTAATATTGACCCTGAGACAAATGCGTTTGAGATAAGCATTATCAAGGAAGTTGTTGATGACGAACCGCTTGACGACAACGAAATCAATATCGATGTTGCAAGAACAATTGATCCTGGCGCATATGTCGGCAGCATGGTTGCAGTAAAGATTGATACAGCACAGTTTGGCAGAGCCGCTGCTCAGTCAGCAAAGCAGTCTATCAAGACTGATCTTCGTGAGATTAACCGTGAAAATCTCCTTAATCAGTTCCAGAACAAGGAAAATGAATGTATCAGTGCAAAGATCACTCAGATAGAACCAAGCAGAGGAACTGCAACACTTATGTACGACAAGACCGAGCTCTATCTCTTTAAGAACGACCAGATTCCGGGCGAAGTACTTAAGGAAGGACAGACAGTTAAGGTATATATAACAGGTATTGTAAGCAAGGAAAAGAAGCCTATCGTAAAGATTTCAAGAACACACAAGGATCTTGTAAAGAGACTCTTCGAACTTGAGGTTCCTGAGATATATGACGGAACAGTAGAGATAAAATCAATCTCACGTGAAGCCGGTTCAAGAACGAAGATTGCTGTATATTCAAAGAACCCTGATGTTGATGCCATCGGTGCATGTATCGGACCTAAGAGATCAAGAATCACCAATATTGTAAACGAACTCAATGGTGAAAAGATAGATATTGTTGTATACAGTGAAAATCCTGAGGAATTTATTGCTAAGTCACTTGCTCCTTCAGAAGTTACACAGGTTATACTGGATGAAGAGTCAAGAGCATGTACAGTTATTGTACCGGATTCACAGCTTTCACTTGCCATCGGAAACAGAGGTCAGAACGCAAAGCTTGCAGCTAAGCTTACCGGTTACAAGATAGACATCAAGCCTGTTTCAGAAGCGGCAAAGGCTCTCGAAGAAGCACAGAAAGAGGATATAGAGATAGCAGAAGAAACTGCAGAGGAAGATATTGTTCTCGATATCCCTGAAACAGAAGAACAGGAAATTTCTGAGGAATAATTATGAGTATAAAAAAAGTTCCTGAAAGAATGTGCTGCGGATGCAGTACCATGAAACCGAAAAAAGAACTTATCAGAATAGTCAGAACAGCTGAAAATGAAGTAAAACTTGATTTTACAGGTCGTCTGAACGGAAGAGGAGCATACATATGTCCCGATAAAAACTGTCTGGCAAAGGCAAGAAAATCCGGACGTATAGCAAGATCTTTCGGCTGTGAAATAAGCGACAGTATTTATGAGGAGTTTGAAAATGAACTGGCAGGAAAAATTCTTTAATCTTTTCACAATATGTGAAAAATCAGGAAAACTCGTAAAGGGATTTGATATTTCAAAGGAGACAGTTTCTGCCGGTAAGGCAGCGTGCGTTATGGTAACAGCTGATGTCTCCGCCAAAACACTCAAGGAAGTAAGCTTTATGTGCAGAAATTTTCCTGACCTTCCGGTTGTAAATCTTCCTTTCAGTATGGACGATATAAAGCGAAGTATCGGAAGAAAAGCGGGAGTTATGGCTGTGTGTGACAAGGGCTTTGCTGACAGACTTACGGAGTATGCCCTGGCTGCTTCGAAGGAGTGAAAAAAGTAAATTATCAGGAGGTATCTAAATACGATGGTAAAAAAGATAAAAATAAGTGATCTGGCCAAGGATCTTAATGTTCTTGGAAATGATATAGCAGAATTAATGGGAGAGTACTCTGAAGTTAAGAAAAAGCCTTCTTCAACTCTTAATGAAGAAGAGATTAATTTAGTTCTTGAGCATTATACTCAGCAGAACCAGGTAGCCAGTTTTGATGCCTACTTTGATCAAAGAAACAGGAAGGACGAACCAGTACAGGTAAAGGAGGAAGAGCCTCAGAAACCTGAAAAGAAAGCTGTAAAGTCCGGCCCGGATAAAAAGACAGAAGAAAATAAATCAGATAAATCAGAAAAACCAGAAAAACCAAAGCAGGAAGTAAAGACTCAGGAAAAAGCAGCTGAGAAGAAAAATGCTCCGGAGAAAAAAACGGAACCAGCACCAGCTCCTGCACCGCAAAAAGAGGAAAGAAAATCAAATGATGATAAGGGGGCCCCGTCAGATAGTATGAATCAGAAAAATAATAATTCACCAAAAGGCAAAGCACCGGCAAATACTGACGAACCGGCAAAACAGCCGGCAAAGAAACAGAAAGATTTTTCAAGACCGGTACATCAGAATAAGCCAAAGCAGGAAAAAACACCTAAGAATAATGAAAGAAGAGGCGAAAAGACAAGTCTCAATGCGAATATGGCATCATCTGTACCTGAGAGAGCAGTACGCACAGTTGACACAAGAGGAAGCTATGTTGAACTCGACAAGTACAATGAAAGATACGAACAGATAGCTCCAAAGAGTCACACAAAGGATAACTATACAAAGAAGCAGAAAATCAATCAGAAGTCCGCTCAGAAGAACAAGCACCTTTCAAAGAAGGAAACAGAAACAGAGAAGCTTCGCCGTCTTGAACTTGAACGTGCAAGAAAACAGCAGCTTAAGGTTCTTATCCCTGACAGTATAGTGGTAAGTGAACTTGCTACACGTCTTAAGGTAACAGTTTCAGAAGTTATCAAAAAACTCATGGGACTTGGCGTTATGGCTTCAATCAACGAGGAAATCGACTTTGATACAGCTTCACTTGTAGCTGAAGAACTCGGTGCAAAGGTTGAAAAAGAAGTTATCATTACTATTGAAGAAAGACTTATCGATGATACTGATTCTGAAGAGGATATGGTTGAAAGAGATCCTGTAGTCGTTGTTATGGGACACGTTGACCACGGTAAGACATCACTTCTTGACAATATCAGAAAAGCCAACGTTACTGCTTCGGAAGCAGGTGGTATCACACAGCATATCGGTGCTTACAAGGTAAGAGTAGGAGACAAGCACATCACATTCCTTGATACACCAGGACATGAAGCATTTACTTCAATGAGAGCAAGAGGTGCTTCTGTAACAGATATTGCTATTCTTGTTGTTGCCGCTGATGATGGTATCATGCCTCAGACAATCGAAGCTATCAACCATGCCAAGGCAGCTAACGTATCTATCATCGTGGCTATTAACAAGATGGATAAGGAAGGTGCTAATCCGGATAAGGTTAAGCAGGAACTCACAGAACACGGTCTTGTTATTGAAGAATGGGGCGGTGATATCATCTGTGTACCTGTATCAGCAAAGACAGGTGAAGGTATTAAAGAACTTCTTGAGAACGTACTTCTCGTTGCTGAATTCCGTGAACTCAAGGCAAATCCTAACAGACTTGCAAAGGGTGCTGTTATCGAAGCAAGACTTGACAAGGGCCGCGGACCTATCGCAACTCTCCTTGTACAGAACGGTACACTTCATCAGGGAGACATAATCATTGCCGGTACATCTGTGGGAAGAGTAAGAGTTATGACAAATGACAAGGGCAAGGAAGTAAAGAGTGCAGGACCTTCTGTTCCTGTTGAGATTACAGGTCTTGCCGAAGTTCCGAGTGCAGGCGACACATTCAACGCAGTTGAAGACGAAAGACTTGCAAGGGAACTTGTAGAGCAGAGAAAGCATGAGGCCAAGGAAGAACAGTTCAAGGCTTACCACAAGGTTACACTCGACAATCTCTTCAGCCAGATTGCTGAAGGTGATATCAAGGAACTTCCTATCATCGTTAAGGCCGACGTTCAGGGTTCAGTTGAAGCTGTTAAGCAGAGCCTTGAAAAGCTTTCAAATGACGAGGTAAGAGTAAGAGTAATTCACAGCGGTGTTGGTACAGTATCAGAGGGTGACGTAATGCTTGCGAACGCATCCAATGCTATCATCATCGGATTTAACGTAAGACCGGATCCTGTTGTTGCGGAAAGTGCAAAGAAGGACGGCGTGGATATCCGTCTTTACAGAATCATCTATGATGCAATCGAAGAGGTTGAAACAGCTATGAAGGGTATGCTTGCTCCTAAGTACAGAGAAAACCTCATGGGACGTATAGAAGTAAGACAGGTATACAGAATTTCAAATGTTGGTGCGGTTGCCGGGTCATATGTTCTTGACGGCAAGGTTACAAGACAGTGTGAAATCAGAGTTGTCAGAGACGGTATAGTAATTGCAGAAGACAAGATTGACAGCCTTAAGCGTTTCAAGGATGATGTAAAGGAAGTTGCAGCAGGTTACGAATGCGGTATCGGTCTTGAACGTTTCAACGATATCAAGGAAGGCGATATTTTTGAAGCATTTATTATGGAAGAGTATCGTGAAGACTAATTCAGGCGTATCTGATACAGAAAGGGAGGCTGTAAATTATGGCAAGCTTTAAGGCAGGAAGACTCGGAGAGGATATCAAGAGAGAGCTTACGGATATAATACGCGGGCTTAAGGATCCGAGAATAGCGGAATTTTTAACAATAGTGAGAGTTGACCTTTCAAACGACCTTTCACACTGCAAAATTTATGTTTCCAGTTTCGAAGGTATAGAAAAAGCACAGCAGTCAGTAAAGGGACTTACCAGTGCTGCCGGATATATCAGAAGGGAACTTTTTGCCCGTCTTAAGATGCGCAAGAGTCCGGAACTGAAGTTTATAGCTGATAATTCAATAGAACGCAGCAGTGAGATAAACAGGATAATAGATAATTTTGATCACAGCGGGGAACAGGATTGATACACAATCCTGTTATCCCGGTAAAATCTGATAAGGAATGAGTATATATGCAGATAGATTATAAACAGGCAGCAGAGATTATAAAATCATGTGATGATGTTCATATTCTGACACATCAGAGTCCTGACGGTGATACATTAGGTTCCGGATATGCACTTTATTTTGCTTTGCGTCAGCTCGGAAAGAGAGCTGCTGTAATATGTCCTGACGGGGCTACACAAAGGTATGCATTTATCGGAGAGGGATATACTGAGGAGAGCTTTGAAGCAAAAACAGTGATTGCTGTCGATGTTGCAGATCCTGCACTTCTCGGTTCTGTCAGAGAATGCTATGAAAACAGGGTCGATTTGTGCATAGATCACCATGTATCAAATGTTATGTATGCAAAGAAGACGCTTCTTAACGGGAACGCAGCGGCAAACTGTGAGATTATGTACAGACTTTTTGAGGAGCTTGGCATAAAAACAGATAATGATATCGCAAGATGTCTTTATACAGGTATTGCTACCGACACAGGATGTTTCAAATACGGAAACACAACAGCGGACACACACAGGATAGCGGCCGAACTTATTGGCTATGATATTGATTTTGCACGTATAAACCGTGAGATGTTTGATATAAAGAGCAGAGAGAGGATCAGGCTGGAACAGCATATACTCAACAATATGGAAGTACACTTCGGAGAGAGATGCGGCGTTCTCTGTGTTACAGACAGCTTCCGCTCTGAACTTGGTGTTGCTGACGAGGAACTTGACGGTATTGCAGGACTTCCGCTTCAGATACAGGGTATGGAAATTGCTGTAACTCTTAAGGAAAAGAGTACAGGAGGATTCAAGGTTTCCATGCGCTCTGCAGGCAGAGTAAATGTATCTGCCATATGTCAGCAGCTTGGTGGAGGCGGACATATTAATGCAGCCGGATGCTTTATAAAAGCAGATCTTGATGAGACAAAGAGAAGAGTTCTTGAACTCGCAGGAAAGGCACTTGGTGAACTGAATTGAACGGCATACTGTGTATAAACAAACCTCAGGGATTTACTTCTTTTGATGTTGCGGCAAAACTCAGAGGTATGCTTAAAACAAAGAAAATCGGACATGCCGGAACTCTTGATCCAATGGCAACAGGTGTTCTGCCTGTATTCGTCGGAAATGCTACAAAGGCCTGCGATATAATGCCCGACAGCAGTAAGGCATACCGTGCTTCATTCAGACTTGGTGAGCAGAGCGATACTCAGGATTCCACAGGTACGATTCTGAAAACTGCTGAGGTAAACTGTACAGCATCAGATATAGAAGCTTTGCTTCCGAAGTTCCGGGGGGAGATTATGCAGATTCCCCCTATGTATTCTGCAGTGTCGGTAAACGGGAAGAGACTTTACGAACTTGCAAGACAGGGAATAGAGGTTGAACGTGAGCCACGCAGGATAACGGTTTTCTCACTTGAACTTGAAGAGTATTCGGAAAGTACAGGAGAAGGAGTGCTTAATATAAGCTGCTCAAAGGGAACATATATAAGGACTATAATAAATGATATCGGCGAGGCACTGGGCTGCGGCGGACTTATGACTGCACTTGTGCGTACAGTATCAAACGGCTTTTCTCTTTCAGAATGCATAACACTTGAAGAAGTGCAGAAGTATGCTGATACGGACAGTGCTGAAGAACTTCTTATTCCGGTTGAAAAACTTTTTGAGAATCTTCCTGCAGTTTATCTTGATGCACACTGTACGAAACTTTACAGGAACGGTGTAAAGCTTTATGCCGAAAAAATAAATATCCGTGAGAAGGACGAAAGTGTCCGCTACCGGATATTTTCGGATGAAAAAAAATTTATGGGACTTGCTTTTGTAAAGGACGGCTGTCTCAGAGTTTTCAAAAATTTTGCCTGAGCAGGAAAAGAGGCGTAGTTTGGACATAAAAAATTTTTCCGGAAAAAAGACTGCTGTGGCACTGGGAATGTTTGACGGTGTCCATACAGGTCACAGGGCAGTTTTTGACAGGACCAAAAGCTTTGAGGACATCTGTACCGAAGCTGCGGTATTTACATTTGACACCGGAAGCCTTGAAAGAAAGCACGGCAGGAGCTACAGATATATCATTCCAAACAGAGTAAAGCTTGATATGATAAGAAAATCAGGAATCAAAAATATTCTCTGTGCGGATTTTTCTGAACTAAAGGAAGTCAGAGCGGAGGAATTTGCAGGGAAAATACTTGCAGAGAAGATGAATGCTTCAGTTGTTGTCTGCGGACCTGATTTCAGATTCGGAAAGGGCGCTGCATGCGGTGTTGAGGAGCTTCGAAAGTTCGGACGAAAGTACGGTTTTGATGTGAGTATCGTAAGTCCGGTTATCAGGGATGGTGAAGTAATTTCATCATCAGGGATAAGGAAGCTTCTGCTTGAGGGCAGCATTAAAAAGGCAAATAAATTTTTAGGATACGAATATACAATAACACAATCCGTCTCTGACGGTAAACATATAGGAAGAACAATTGATTTTCCAACTGTAAACCAGGTTTTTTCAGAAGGACAGCTTATACCTGCTTACGGAGTCTATGCTGCAAGTACGGTTATTGACGGAAAAGCATATTCTGCAGTTACAAATATAGGTGTTAAGCCTACCGTAACCGATGAACGCATTCCGCTTGCAGAGACCCATATTATCGGTTACAGCGGTGACCTTTACGGCAGGGTAGTAAGAGTCAGTCTTTCGGAATATCTGCGGAGTGAGAAGAAATTTAATTCTCTCGGTGAGCTTAAGGCGCAGATAGCAAGGGATACAGAAACAGTTAAGTCTTTAGGAGGAATATAAATTGAATAACGAAGAGTTTGCAGAATTACTGTTCCCGGATATAAAAAATACACCGGATTACTATGAAGAAAAATATCCTCAGAGAGATCTTCCGGACAAGGCTGAAGTAACACGTATCGGACCAAGTCCGACAGGTTTCATTCATCTTGGAAATCTCTACAGTGCAATGGCAGGCGAACGTCTGGCACACAGAAGCGGCGGTGTTTTCTATCTTCGTATAGAGGATACAGACAACAAGCGTAAGGTTGAAGGTGCTGTTGAGTCAGTTATTTCATCTCTCGATTACTTCAACATAAGGTTTGACGAAGGTGCAGAGGTTGACAGACAGGCGGGAAATACATGCTACGGACCTTTCTACCAGAGACAGCGTGCTGAAGTTTATCAGACTTTTGTAAAGGATCTTGTAAAGAAGGGACTTGCATACCCATGCTTCTGCAGTGAAGAGGATCTCGATGCTATCCGAAAGGAACAGACAGACAACAAGGTTGACGATATCGGTTACTACGGCAAATATGCAAAGTGCCGCTGTCTCAGCTGTGAGGAAGCGGCTGAAAAGATAAAGAGCGGAATGCCTTACAGCATGCGTCTCCGTTCACAGGGTACACCGGGAAATACTATTAAGTTCAGAGACGAAATTATGGGCGAGATATCACTTCCTGAGAATATAATGGATGTTGTTATTCTTAAGTCTGACGGAATTCCGACATATCACTTTGCACATGCTGTTGACGATCATCTTATGAGAACAACAACAGTTATCCGTGGTTGTGAATGGCTTCCTTCAGTTCCGGTTCATGTTGAACTCTTTAACGTCCTCGGATTCAGAAGACCTAAGTATGCTCATACAGCACAGCTTATGAAGATTGAAGACGGAAAGAAGAGAAAACTCTCAAAGAGAAAAGACCCTGAACTTTCGCTTGGATACTACAGAGAACTGGGTTATCATCCGGAGGCTGTAAGAGTTTATCTTATGACAATACTTAACTCAAATTTTGAGGAATGGTATCAGAAGAACCCTGGCGTACCGCTTGAAGAATTTAATTTCTCACTTAAGAAGATGGGAGTTTCAGGTATTCTCTTCGATCTTCAGAAGCTTGATGATATCAGCGGAAATATTATTTCTGCAAAGGACAGGGAAGAGGTTTACGATTATTTTTACAGCTGGATGAAGGAGTACAAGCCTGAATCAGTTCCTGTATACTTCGGTGATCCGGAAAAGACGGGAAGAATCATGGATCTGTGCATGGGAGTAGGACAGAAGAGAAGACGTAAGGATTTTATAAACTGTGTTCAGATGTTTGAACTTCTTTCATATTTCTTTGATGATATCTTTGCACCGGATTATGAATTTGAAAAGTATGAGGATATGAGGGAGATTATCACTGAATTTAAAAACACTTATGACTATAATGATGATTCATCAGCATGGTTCAGCAAGCTCAAGGCTATTGCTGACAAATTCGGATATGCTTCAGATATGAAGGCGTACAAACAGGAACCTGACAAGTACAAGGGGAATGTAAGTCATGTAGCCGAGATTATCAGAGTTGCTGTTACGGGCAGAAAGAATACTCCTGATCTCTGGACTATTATGCAGATACTTGGAAAAGACAGCTGCATGAATCGTCTTGACAGAGCATCAGAATATCTTGGCAGATAATCCGGAGGAAAAGTTATGGAAGATTATAAGAATAAAAAATATCAGGAAAGACCTGAGTTCCCGAAAAGAGCCGTTATAACAGGCGGTATGCCTTACGGAAACAAGACTCTTCATTTTGGACATATAGGCGGTGTTTTCGTATTTGCCGATGTTTATGCGAGATTTTTAAGAGACAGAATAGGAAAAGACAACGTAATCTTTGTTTCTGGTACGGACTGTTATGGTTCACCTATTGCTGAAAGTTACAGAAAGCTTGTGGAATCAGGTGAATTTGACGGAACAATCAGGGACTTTGTTGAAAGAAATCACCTTAAACAGAAGAAAACTCTTGAAGACTACGATATAAGTACAAACCTCTTTGCCGCTTCCGGACTTGGCCGTGCTGCAGAGATTCACAACGAGGTTTCTGAAAATGTAATAAAGAAACTCTATGAGAATGGTCATCTCTCAAAGATTACAACAAGGCAGTTTTTTGACGAGAAGGCGGGAGTATTTTTAAACGGTCGTCAGGTTGTGGGAAAATGTCCGGTTGAAGGCTGCTGCTCAGAAAAGGGATATGCAGACGAATGTGATCTCGGACATCAGTACATGCCTGAAAATCTTATCGATCCTAAGAGTACACTTACAGGTGACACTCCTGTAATGAAGGACGTTGTAAACTGGTACTTCAACCTTACTGAATTCAACGATCTTTTAAAGGAATATATTGACAGAATAAAAAGACAGAAAAATGTCAGACCTCTTGTTGTAAAGACTATTGATGAATTTCTTAAGCCACCGGTTATCTATATCAAGAAAGAGTTTCTTGAAAAATACGAGAGCTTAAAGGATAATATGCCTGAACACGAATATCTTGAAGAGCCAAAGAAGCCTTCGTTTACAATTGTGTTTAACAGGCTGCATGACTGCGATGAGGCCTGCAGAGTACTTACAGATGCAGGTATCAGATACAGAACAGGAAAGACTCTTGTTCCGTTCAGACTTACGGGTAATATTGAATGGGGCGTTCCTGCACCGGTTCTTGAAGGAGAAAAAGGGCTTACAGTCTGGGTATGGCCTGAATCACTCTGGGCACCGATTTCATTTACTGAAGCATATCTTGAACAGACAGGAAAGGACAGAGAGGACTGGAAGAAGTTCTGGTGTTCGAAGGATTCACAGGTATATCAGTTTATCGGACAGGACAATATTTATTTTTACGGTATTGCGGAAATGGCAATGGCTATCGCTTCACAGGGTAAGGACGGACTTAAGTCCGATCCTGATGACGGTGAACTTCAGCTTCCGATACTTATGGCAAACAACCATATTCTTTTCCTTGACAAGAAGGCAAGCAGCAGTGGTGCTGTAAAGCCTCCTATGGCAGACGAGCTTCTTGACTACTATACAGCTGAACAGCTCAGAATGCACTACCTCGGTCTCGGACTTGGTCAGAGAAGTGTAAGTTTTCAGCCGAAACCTCTTAATCCGGATGCAAAACCTGATGAGGCAGATCCGGTACTCAAGGACGGTTTTCTTCTTTCAAACGTATTCAACAGAATTATCCGCACATGCTTCTATACCGTTCAGAAACAGTATGACGGCATGATGCCTGTTGGTGAAGTTGATGATGATGTACTTGAAACTGCAAAGAAGGCGGTTCTTGACTATGAGCGTTTTATGTACAGATTTGAATTTCATCAGGCTACTTATGTACTTGACACATATATCAGAAAAGCAAGCAAGTACATGGTAAAGAACCTTGGTGATGCTGATAAGAAGGATGATGATGAACTCAGAAGAAAAACTCTTGTCAATGTATTCCACATGATAAGAACAGCTTCAGTCCTCCTTCATCCTATGGCACCAAGAGGAACAGAGATGATTCTTGAGTACCTTCAGCTTGATGAAAGTTTCTGGAGCTGGGACAGAATATTTGACACAATGGCAGATTTTACTGATGGTGAAGACCACAGACTTAAGTTTCTTGAACCGAGGGTTGATTTCTTTAAGAGACATCCGAGTCAGTTTGCACAGACAGAGGAAGAATAATTCGCAGCAGGGCTTTGTTCATTTACCGGCAGTGTTTTTTTCGCTGCCGGTTTATTTTATTATATAATTATCATGCTATTATCACATATATCTGATAAAATTGTAAAGCAAAGTAAAGATGCTCCGTTTATTTGCACTAAACGGGGCTATATATATGTTTAAAAGGAGGACATCCAAGTGATTGAAGTAAAAAATTTATGCAAACACTATGGAGACAAAAAAGCTGTCAATGATATTTCATTTGAAGTAAAAGACGGCGAGATACTTGGATTTCTGGGACCTAACGGTGCCGGAAAGTCAACTACCATGAATATGATTACCGGCTATATTTCCTCGACTTCAGGGCAGGCTGTTATAAACGGTGTTGATATCATGGAAAATCCTAAGAAAGCCAAGTCATATATCGGTTATCTTCCGGAAATTCCGCCTATCTATGTTGATATGACAGTCAGCGGATATCTTAACTTCGTATATGACCTGAAGAAATGCAAACTTCCAAGAAGCAAGCATATCCAGGATGTATGCGACCTGGTTAAGATTACAGATGTTAAGGACAGAATAATCAAGAATCTTTCAAAAGGTTACAAGCAGCGTGTCGGACTTGCACAGGCTCTTATAGGAAATCCGCCTGTTCTCATTCTTGATGAACCGACAGTTGGTCTTGACCCTAAGCAGATTATAGAGATAAGAAGTCTTATCAAGCGTCTCGGCAAGAACCACACAGTTATTCTTTCTTCACACATTCTTTCAGAGATTCAGGCTGTATGTGACCGCATTGTTATCATTAACAAAGGCACACTTGTTGCAGACGGAACAGCGGATGAACTTTCAAAGAGCATGACTAATGATCACAGAATGATTGCTCAGATTGAAGGGCCGAGGGAGGAAGTGTACAAGGCAGTACGCGGACTCCCTGATGTTGTATCAGTACTTGCTGATATGCAGCGCGGCGAAAACATCTACGACTATGAGATTGAGGCAAAGCCTGGTGTGGATATCAGAAAGCCGCTTAACAAACTCATAATGGAAAGAGGATGGTATCTCCTTATGCTTCAGCCAAATATGCTTACACTTGAGGATGTGTTCCTTAAGATAGTTACAGGCGAACACGAAATGCGGCAGGCTCTTACTGAAAATCAGGAGAAGAACGTTGCAAAAGTAGTTGAAGCAAATGAAAAGATTGACGCTGCCGCTGAGGAACTCAGAACAGTTCTTGAGGGAATCGATGAAGAGCGCAAGGCTAAGGCTGAGGAAGCAGAAAAGCAAAATGATGCTTCTGAAGGCGAAGAAAATAAAGAAGGAGATGAAAAATAATGGGCGCAATATTCAGACGTGAAATGGGAGCATTTTTCAGCTCAGCCATTGCTTATATTTTTCTTGGTGTCTTTTTTGAGATTGCAGGATTTTTCTTTGTAAACTCTACGATAGCATATGGAACAACGGATCTTTCAGGAACATTCGGATCGGTATTTCTCTTCCTTATTTTCCTTATTCCGCTTATGACCATGAAACTTTTTTCTGAAGAAAAGAGACAGAGAACAGAACAGGGACTTCTTACTGCTCCGATCAGTATTACCGCTATGGTTCTCGGCAAGTACTTTGCAGCACTTGCACTTTATACAATAGGAATCTCAATATTTCTTTTATTTGCACTTATAATAGAATTTTTCGGCGGAGTAGTATGGGCGACAGTTCTTTCAAATTTTGTTGCACTGTTTTTCCTTGGAGCTGCATTTATAGCAGTTTCGCTCTTTGTTTCATCACTTACTGAAAACCAGATTATTTCTGCAATACTCGGATTCCTTTCACTTCTTATACTCTATCTTATGGATTCGATTGCAGCGTCAATAAAGGTTGAATTTATAGCAAACATCCTGAAAACTCTTTCGTTCTACTCAAGATACAATGAATTTGTAACAGGACTCTTCAATCTTTCCAGCGTACTCTTCTTCATAAGTGTCGCTGTAGTGTTCAATTTCCTTTCAGTAAGAGTATTTGAAAAGCGTCGCTGGAGCTAAGAGGAGGTAAAAAAATGAGTAAAGAAGAAAAAGAAATAAAAAATACTGATGCGGCTGAAAAGCCAAAGAAAACCAAAAAAGAGAAAGTTAAGAAAGAAAAAAGAACTTTCAACAAAAGAAAATTCAAATACGGTACGCTTGCAACAGCTATAACTGTTGTATTTATAGCTGCAGTTGTACTTTTAAACGTACTTGCATCACAGCTTACAGACAGATTTGGTCTTAAGATAGATACTACAAAGGAACAGCTCTTTGAGATATCGGACCAGACTATCGATTATCTTGGTACTCTTGAGGAGAATATCGAAATTGCTGTTATGACAGACGAGGAAACTCTCGACAACGGAAGCAAGTACTATAAGCTTGTTAAAGAAGTAATGGAAAAATATGCTCAGAACAGTGATAAGATAACTGTTTCCTACTATGATATTGAAAAGAATCCTGAGATAGTTACAAAGTATTCAACATATACTTCCGACTCTATCACAAGGGCAAATATCGTTGTTTTCTGCAACGGAAGAATCAAGGTTCTTGCTATGTCAGACCTCTATGAAGTAGAAACAAACTACCAGACATATGAACAGACAATCAAGGCAATAACCGCTGAAGAAAAACTAACATCAGCAATTATGTTTGTTGCCGACCCGAATCCTCCTAAGATTGCTATGCTCACATGTCAGCAGAGTGATGCTGTCCAAAATTCAATTTCACAGCTTTCAGCCGTATTCGAAAATAACGGATATACTGTTGAAACAGTTGATCCGCTTACTCAGGACATAAGTTCGGATTATTCCGTAGCAGTCCTTGCCGCACCATATTCAGATCTTACAGAAACGGTAACAGAGAAGCTTGATACATTCCTTTACAATGACGGAAATCTCGGCAAAAACCTCCTCTACTTTGCAAACTTTGACCAGAGAGAAACACCTAACCTTGATGCCTTCCTTGAAGAATGGGGAATTAAGGCAGGTTCCGGATATGTAAGTAATGTAAACGGATCAGAGATGCTGAAGGTTGGTATAGCAGGTCTTCAGAACTACTATGCAGTACCTCAGGCAAAACTTACAGAAGGAAATGAGACTCTTGTAAAATCAGCTGATCTTCCTATAGCAATGCCTATGGCGAGACCTCTTGAACTTACTTTTGAAACAGCCGATGACAGAGAAACAGAGGTAATTCTCAAAACATCTGAAACTTCAGTTGTAATTACAGAGGATACAACAAATGATAACGTAGGCGACCTTCCTCAGTCAGAACAGAATGTATTTGTAAGAGGAAGCAAACACAAGTATGAAGGCGCTGAACAGATTTCAAGCAACGTGCTTGTATGTGGTTCGGCATTTGCACTTGACTATTATATTACAAGCACAAATGCTCTTAACAACCAGGAGTTTGCAGTAAATGTCCTTAACAGGTACACAGGCAAGGATTCAGGCATGACAATCCTTTCAAAGAGCATGATTGTTGAATCACTTAATATTACGGAACAGGCTGTAAGAGTAGTTGTACTTCTTGTTCAGATTATAATTCCGCTTGCAGTTGCAGTAATTGGTGTTACAGTATTCTTAAGGAGACGAAACCGATGAGCAGCGGAGTTAAGGGACTTATTGCAGGTGTTGCTGTATTGGCGCTGCTTGGCGGCGGTGTTGCAGCTATGAAACTTACAGAACCTAAAAATGACAGTTCCGGGGAATCATCAGTGAGTTCGGAAACTGAAGAAAAAGCCATATACAGCGGAAATGCAGATGATATAAAATCAATAGAAGTAACCAATGATAACGGCGGTTTTACAATTAAAAGAACCGCCGCTGCATCAGGTGATACGGGCAGCAAATTTGCAGTGGAAGGTCTTGAAAATATCAAAACCGATGATTCCGTTCTTTCAAATTTCGCACCTAATGCGGCTTCTCTTGATGCAGTTACTGTAATAGAAGAAAACTGTTCAGATCCTGCAAGGTTTGGTCTTGCGAAACCTGCTGCCACTGCAGTAATAACATTTGACGGTGAAAGCAAACAGACGGTAACGCTTCTTGTCGGAAACGATACTCCGGGCGGATATGTCTATGTGAAACTTAAGGATTCGGATACAGTTTATTCTGTTACATCATCATTTGTAAAGTCTTATCTTTATGAAAAGGAATACTTTGTATCCCGTACAGTTCTTGAGGAACCGGCGGAAGATGAGAGTGTGATAGTGAAGACGCTTAAAGTCGAGCGACCTGACCTTGAGAAACCGATAATTTTTGAGTACACAGGTGAAAATGAGTCAGGCGGTACAACAGCAACACATGTTATGACTTCTCCGGTAAATTCATATCTTGATGTCAGCAAGTCAGTAAACTATACTCATGGAATTTTCGGGCTTAATGCAGCCAGTGTACTGAGTGTATCACCGTCTGAAGAGGAACTTTCATTTTCAGGAATAGACACTCCTTCGTGTACAGTTACCATGACACTTGAGGACGGCAGGGAATATGTTCTTAAGACAGGTATAGAATACAGCAGTTCTGAGGATACACTTCCGGGATATATCGGATACTTTGAGGGAACGGATATTCTGTGGAAATTCAATGCCGAAGATGTTCCGTGGGTTACAATGAAACCTGAGGATGCGATGTCCATGCTTGTTTTCGGTTCATACATCTACGACCTTAAGGGGCTTGAGATAAATGCCGGAAGCCTGAGTCATAAATTTGATTTTGAGGGCAGTGACGCAGACAGCTACAAGGTGAAGCTTGACGGAAAGGAATTTGATACAGAGAGATACAAGTCCTTCTATCAGGCACTTATAAAGGCACCGGCAGAGGAAATATGCACCTCTGATCAAGGTATAGGTTCTCTTCTTGTATCATGTAAACTGACATACAACAACGGAAAGCCGGCTGAAACCATTGAATTCTATGAAGCCGAAAACAGAAAAGTAATCATAAAGAAAAACGGGGAAACATGTTTCAAGTGCCGTTCATCATTTGTTGAAAAGGCTCTTCTCCCTAATATTGCAAATATCAGTGGTGATACTGATTTCGTTACAAACTGGTAAGCGGTATACTGTGTATCATCAAAATATGATGTATTTCTGCGTAAAAAATCATAAAATGTATTTGCTCTGAAAAAAAGTATTTGTGCGACTTGCCAAATGTTAAAAGTTGTGTTATAATAATATTCAGAATGCGTTTACCGCAGTAGAGAAAGGGGAATCATTTATGAATGAGACAACACAGGATAAAATGAAATTTTTTACTTACAAGGGACTCCAGCTTGTAAGATGCGGAGATGTGCTGTATTACGGAAATATGACCGATGACTATGTAACTATGATACAGGTATTATCAAAACAGAAAGCCGGAAATATGGACGTTGCAGACAAGGTGAAGGTTTATCTTATGTCAACGGATGAAAAGCTCAGTCCTGTGGACGCTATAAAGAAGACAAGTGAAAAGAACGGCCTCTATGATGCTCTTGATCTTGCAGGAGCATGGCTTGAAAGAGCTAAGCGAGAGGGTGCTTAACAAAAATATTCTCTGTGTACATTTCTTTGTGCACAGAGATTTTTTTATTTCAGTTCACTTGATATGGCACTTTTGCCGACGTAAGTAAAGCAGCAGAAATATCAGGCAAGGATATTCCGGTTACTGTTGATATTATTTCAACTGATGGGAGAATTATAAGCAGGTGATTTTCAGCTTTATACGGAAAATATGCTGAAAGGCAGAGGTGAGTTAAAAAAACAAAAAATCCGTCTGCAAATGCAAACGGATCTGAAATAAAGCTGTCTAGCGGGTTCGAACCGCCGACCTCTTCCTTACCAAGGAAGTGCTCTGCCTGCTGAGCTAAGACAGCACGAGGTAACTATTTAATTATACAACAAAAAAATCTATTTGTCAATAGAGTAAAACAGACTGATCTAAAATAAAATGTAAGATTTTTGCGTTTACTGTAATTTTACAGCCCGGATATAAAGAAAATTTCTTCATATCCGGGCTGTTTGTTATACAATACGAAAATCAATATTCCCGCTGTTTACATTTGCTGCTGTACATTGTACTCTGACTTTGTCACCGAGGGCGAATGTTTTTCCGGAGCGTTCGCCTTTAAGGGAAACGAGGCCGTCATATTCGTAGGTGTCATCTTCAAGTGTGTTTATGTGAACAAGTCCCTCGACGGTGTTTTCAAGTTCAACATAGAAACCAAAGTCGGTTACTGATGAGATAATTCCGTCAAATTCATCACCGAGATGACTTTTCATAAACTCAGCCATGTAGCAGGCTTCACAGTCACGCTCTATCTTTACTGCAGTGATTTCGGTGGCTGTTGCTCTCTCAGATGCGCTGGCTGCAAATGACTGATAGCGTTTGGTAAGCCACTGCTGGTCTGCACCTGAAATTACATCGGAAAGTATGCGGTGGATTGCAAGGTCAGGATAACGTCTGATAGGAGAAGTGAAATGTGAGTAGTCCTCAAGTGCAAGTCCGAAATGTCCCACCGGATCCGGTGCGTACTTTGCCTTTGCCATTGAACGCAGCAGGATGTTGTTTATAACAGGGAATTTTTCACTGTCTCTGTTGTTTTTCAGTATCTCGGCAAAATGTCCCGGCTTTACCGATGAGAAGTGCGGGTATTCGATGTTCATGCGTGTAAGAAAATCTTTCATATCTGCAATCTTTTCGAGTGAAGGATCTTCGTGAATACGGTATACAAAAGGAATTTTTGATGTTCTGGCAAGGTTGGCTGCACACTGGTTTGCAAGCAGCATGAATTCCTCTATTATCATCTCACTTTTTCCGCGTGTTCTCGGAATAACATCAACACAGGTGTCAGTTTCGTCTATTATAAGTTTGCTCTCTGTTGTCTCAAGCGAAGGAGCACCGCGTTTGTCACGGTTTTCAATAAGAATGTCTGCGAGTTCATTCATCAGAAATATATTTTCCTTAACAGCATCATACTTCTGAATTATTTCTTCATCTGCACTGCCGCTGAGAATTCGGTTTATTTCTTTGTAAACGCCTTTTACAGCGGAACGGATAACAGTTTTGCTGAATTTGTATCCGGTTATTTTCGCTTCACTGTCAAGGTCTATAAGGCATGAAAATGCGAGACGGTCTTCATCAGGATTGAGAGAGCAGATTCCGTTGGAAAGTTCTTTTGGCAGCATAGGAATAACCCTGTCTGCATAGTAAACGCTCGTTCCTCTTACAAGAGCTTCCCTGTCAAGTGGTGAGTTAGGCTTTACATAGTTTGAAACATCGGCAATGTGAACGCCGAGACGGTATCCTCCTGAGGTTTTTTCTATTGATATGGCATCGTCAAGATCCTTTGATTCGGCACTGTCTATAGTGAAAATCTTTTCATCTCTCAGATCAAGTCTGTCCCTGATATCTTCTGCACTAATGCCTTTATCTGAAAGTTTTTTTGCTTCTGCAGCAGTATCTTCAGGAAATTCTATTGATATACCGCTCGTCCGGAGAACTGCCATTGCACAGCTGCTTGCTTTTTCGGAACTTCCGAACGTGGAGATAACAGCTGCTTTGTGTGCGGAGTGGCTAGTGCCTCTTGAGATTATCTCAGCAATAATCTTGTCTCCCGGCTTTGCTCCGCATTTGTTTTCAACTACTCTGACAGCAGTTTTTGACATAATATCCGGGACTATGAAAAGTTCACTGTATTCCTGCTGAAGCACACCTGTTATGGTGGCTGCTGTCTGTTCAAGTACGGAGAGGACTTCACCTTCCGGTTTTCCTGTTCTTGAAGGAATAAGAGCTGCGAGTACCTTGTCTCCTGGCATTGAACCCATAAGAAATTTTCCCGGAATAAAAACTTCTGTTTTGTCTTCATCTTTTTCGATGAATCCGAATGTTTTTGTAATTCTTTTTACCGTTGCCTTAAAATATCCCATGCGTGAGCAGAGCACGTATCCTTTTTTCTGGTCAAAAATAAGCCCTTCGTTTCTTAATTCGTCCAGAGCGTTTTTGAAGATGTCACTTTCACTTTTTCTGCATTTTGATTTAGCTATTATGTCATTTCGTGTAAGCGGCTTTTTCCCCGCCTGGTTGAGAACGAGAAGAATTTTGTTTTTGTAATAGTTTACTGAATGTTTGGTTCCTGCCATTTTATCTGCTCCTTTCACGGATAAAAAAATCCTGCATACAGGTAAGACTTCTTTATAAATTTGAAGAAGACGTATTACCAGCAAGCAGGATAAAAATACATTTATTTGTTAAGAAAACGCGGTACTAAATTTATAGCCAGTGTAAGTACGAAAAATAAAATAAGACTGTACTTAGTAGCTTTAATCAGTTTTGCTTCCTTTGTTCTGCCTTCGTTCTTTCCGTAGAATGAATCTGAAGAAGCTCCTGTGATGGCAGAAGTCATACTGTTCTGAGCCTTACTGTCCTGGCTGAGACAAAGAATAATAAGTACCAGGCAGCAAAGAAGAAGAATGATTCCCATAACTATCTCTGCGACAGACATGTTATACCTCCTTACTGAAAATATTATAATACGTTTTTATTATACCACGATATAATGATAAAATCAATAGATTTAGAAAAATATAGTTAACCCATCCTGAACATGTGATTTAAAGGTCCGGATCCGGAGCCGAGACGAAGCTGTGCGCGAAGGGCACCTGTGATGTATTCCTTGGCACTGCTTATGCTTTCGCTCAGTGTTTTTCCGTCTGCAAGACCGCAGGCGATTGCTGAGGAAAGTGTGCATCCTGTTCCGTGAGTGTTAGGATTGTCTATACGTTCGGAACAGAAATATGATATCTGTCCGTTTTCAAAAAGTACGTCGGTTGCGTCTGAAATACTGTGTCCGCCTTTTACCAGTACAGCTGTTCCGGTTTTGCCTGAAAGAATTTCAGCTGCTTTTATCATATCATCAACACACATTATTTCGATACCGCAGAGTATTTCGGCTTCAGGAATATTGGGTGTGATAAGTGATGCAATCGGGAAAAGTTCTCTTACCATTGCACCGACTGCTCTGTCTCTTATACACATCTGACGCTGCCGACGATACTCCTTGTGTAGA
>CAMCOJ010000001.1 GCA_945876405.1 uncultured Ruminococcus sp. | reverse complement strand
TATAAATAAAATAATTATAGTGAAAGTCAAATTTATTTTGACGTTCACTATAATATATAACATAAATCGACTTGACATATAAAGTGATATAATAATCACGAAGAGAATGTTGTCATATGACACAAAGATAAAAGCACTCTGCTGGCTGCAATTAGTAGAGTGCTTTTATCTTTGTGTCAGACTTTATTTATGCCTGTCACTGTGCTTTTTACAAATTTGGTTGCATATACTTTTAGATTGTGGTATACTTAAGCTAAGTTATAAATGACCTGAAAAGGAGGCACGAACGACAATGGGTATATACCTTAATCCGGGAAATGATTTGTTCAGACAGGCGGTAAAATCCAGGATATATGTAGACAAAACCATGCTTATTAGTGAAACCAACTCTGTAATTGATACATCAGATAAGCACATCTGTGTAAGCAGACCAAGAAGATTCGGAAAGTCAATGGCAGCCAATATGCTTGTGGCATATTACAGCAGAGGATGTGATTCGAGGGAACTTTTCAGGAATCTTGCAGTTTCTGAAACACCGGATTATGAAAAGCATCTGAACAGGTACAATGTCATGAGATTTGATGTGAGGGGATTTGCTTCAAAATCATCAGGCGGCAGGGAGATGACAGAAAAACTTGAAAAATCTTTAAGGCGGGATCTTTTGAAAGCTTACGGAGAAATGGATTTTACTGATGATTATTCTCTGGACGAAATATTCGGGGAAATATACGCAGAAGAGGGGATACCGTTTGTATTCGTAATTGACGAATGGGACTGCGTGTTCAGAGTGTTCCAGCATGATACGGAAGGTCAGAATTATTATCTTGATTTTCTTCGTGATTTACTTAAGGAGAAGGAATACGTAGCCCTTGACTATGCAACAGGTATTTTCCCTGTAAAGAAGTATGGTGAGCATTCGGAGTTGAATATGTATCACGAGTTTTCGATAAATGATGCGGCACCGTATTCATCATTTATGGGATTTACGGAGAAGGAAACAGAGGAACTCTGCGACAGGTACGGACTTTCATTTGATGAGATGAAAGAATGGTACAACGGATATCTTGTTGATGATGAACCGATTTATAACCCGCAGTCTGTAGTGCTGGCATGTACGAGAAAAATATTCAGCAACTACTGGACAAAAACAGAAAGTTTTGAGGCGCTGAAAGTATTTATACAGGCAGATATAGACGGTCTGCGCCAGTCAGTGATAAAGATGATTGCAGGGGAAAGAGTCAAAGTAAATGCTGAAACATTCCAGAATGATATGGTTACATTCAGCTCGGCAGATGATGTACTTACACTGCTTATACACCTTGGATATCTTACTTACAGCAAAGCTACAGAGGAAGCCTGGATACCAAACAAGGAAGTACAGCAGGAATTTATCAACTGTATAAAGGATGGCGGATGGGAAGAGGTAATGAATGCCATCCGTAAGTCAGATGAACTTCTGAAGGCGACGCTGAACCGTGATGAAGACAGAGTAGCCGAAATTATAGAAGAGGTACACCGTCAGAATACTTCTGTGATAGCATATAACAATGAGCTTTCACTGTCCGTAACTCTTTCACTTGCGTATTATTCAGCAAGAAAACATTACGAAATAATCAGGGAGTTCCCCTCAGGTGAAGGATATGCAGATCTTGTATTTATTCCGCGAAGAGGGGTAAATTCACCTGCAATTGTTGCCGAGCTGAAATACAATAAAACTGCTGAGGGAGCTATAGCTCAGATAAAGCAAAGAAAGTATACGGAAAAACTGAAGGCAATAAGCGGCGAAATCCTGCTTGCAGGGATTAATTACGATGAAAAAACCAAAAAACATGAATGCAGGATTGAAACAGTGTTAAAATAACAGAAACTTTTGAAAGATAATATTTTACAGGAGGTGAGACTGTGGGCATATACCTTAATCCGGGAAATGATTTGTTCTTTGAAGCCATAAATTCAGAAATATATATTGACAAGTCGTTAATGATAGAAATAACAAATAAAAATCTGCGTACAACCGGTAAGCACATCTGCGTAAGCAGACCAAGAAGATTCGGAAAGTCAATGGCGGCCAATATGCTTGTGGCATATTACAGCAGAGGATGCGATTCGAGGGAACTTTTCAGGAATCTTGCAGTTTCTGAAACACCGGATTATGAAAAGCATCTGAACAGGTACAATGTCATGAGATTTGATGTGAGGGGATTTGCTTCAAAATCATCAGGCGGCAGGGAGATGACAGAAAAACTTGAAAAATCTTTAAGGCGGGATCTTTTGAAAGCTTACGGAGAAATGGATTTTACTGATGATTATTCTCTGGACGAAATATTCGGGGAAATATACGCAGAAGAGGGGATACCGTTTGTATTCGTAATTGACGAATGGGACTGCGTGTTCAGAGTGTTCCAGCATGATACGGAAGGTCAGAATTATTATCTTGATTTTCTTCGTGATTTACTTAAGGAGAAGGAATACGTAGCCCTTGACTATGCAACAGGTATTTTCCCTGTAAAGAAGTATGGTGAGCATTCGGAGTTGAATATGTATCACGAGTTTTCGATAAATGATGCGGCACCGTATTCATCATTTATGGGATTTACGGAGAAGGAAACAGAGGAACTCTGCGACAGGTACGGACTTTCATTTGATGAGATGAAAGAATGGTACAACGGATATCTTGTTGATGATGAACCGATTTATAACCCGCAGTCTGTAGTGCTGGCATGTACGAGAAAAATATTCAGCAACTACTGGACAAAAACAGAAAGTTTTGAGGCGCTGAAAGTATTTATACAGGCAGATATAGACGGTCTGCGCCAGTCAGTGATAAAGATGATTGCAGGGGAAAGAGTCAAAGTAAATGCTGAAACATTCCAGAATGATATGGTTACATTCAGCTCGGCAGATGATGTACTTACACTGCTTATACACCTTGGATATCTTACTTACAGCAAAGCTACAGAGGAAGCCTGGATACCAAACAAGGAAGTACAGCAGGAATTTATCAACTGTATAAAGGATGGCGGATGGGAAGAGGTAATGAATGCCATCCGTAAGTCAGATGAACTTCTGAAGGCGACGCTGAACCGTGATGAAGACAGAGTAGCCGAAATTATAGAAGAGGTACACCGTCAGAATACTTCTGTGATAGCATATAACAATGAGCTTTCACTGTCCGTAACTCTTTCACTTGCGTATTATTCAGCAAGAAAACATTACGAAATAATCAGGGAGTTCCCCTCAGGTGAAGGATATGCAGATCTTGTATTTATTCCGCGAAGAGGGGTAAATTCACCTGCAATTGTTGCCGAGCTGAAATACAATAAAACTGCTGAGGGAGCTATAGCTCAGATAAAGCAAAGAAAGTATACGGAAAAACTGAAGGCAATAAGCGGTGAAATCCTGCTTGCAGGGATTAATTACGATGAAAAAACCAAAAAACATAAATGCAGAATTGAAACAGTGTTAAAATAACAGAAAGGACTGCCTTAGCAGTCCTTTCTGTTTGCAAAAGATAAAAAAATAATGCGGATAACAGGACTTGAACCTGCACCGGGTTGCCCCGACTAGCACCTGAAGCTAGCGCGTCTGCCAGTTTCGCCATATCCGCATAAACGATGTATGAAACATCTTTTAAATTATATCACATTTTTCAGTGCTTTGCAAGTGATTTTTGAAAAAAATTTATTTTCACAAATTCTTGCGGTAAATAATGAGATAAACTCTGATTTTACCATTTAAAGTGTATTTTTCTACAAAAAAATATCGTAATTTATATTGACTTTTCCGAATTTATGGTTATAATATAAATATGTGTGTGCCGGCAAATCCGGCTTGTTTATTTGTTTTGTAACCGAAACAGAGGATTTTGATAAAACTTATGAAAAAATTTGAACAGTATAAAAGAACGCTTAACTGGCTGTCAGCAGTTATAAATACTTCTTTGCTTGGCCTGGCATTTGCTGTGGTATGGTATCTCTGTTATTCGCAGCAGATAGTGCTTCCTTTTTACCGTAAGGGAAACTGGATGGTTATCGGAATTTATATAGTCATAACTGTTATTTTCAACAAGGTTTACGGAAGCTACAAGGTAGGATATCTTAGAAAATCAGAGGCATTTTACTCCCAGCTTATATCAGTGTTTGTTATAAATGTAATAACTTATTGTCAGATAAGTGTTATCGGGCGTGATTTTATGCATTTTATGCCGATGATTTTTCTGACTGTTATAGATATTATCATAGTACTGGTCTGGACGCTTGTATATGCATTTGTCTATGCAAAGCTGTTCCCGCCAAGGAAGATGATAATAGTATACGGGAGCAGAAATGCCGAAAGTCTTGTTGTAAAGATGAGTCAGCGTGCGGACAAGTACATAATATCCGAGTCAGTTAAGGCTGATGAGGATATAGATGTTATAAAGGAAAAGATACTCGGCTACGGCGGTGTGATTCTGTACGATGTTCCTGACCGTGTAAGAAACGATATCCTTAAGTTCTGTTTCGACAGACAGCTCAGGGTGTACATGGCACCTAAGATATCCGACATAATAGTCCGGGGTGCTCAGGAGATAAATCTTTTTGACTCGCCTCTTCTTCTTTGCAGAAATGACGGTCTTTCCATAGAGGTAAGAGCTGCCAAGCGTATATTTGATTTTGGATTTGCAGTTTTTCTTCTGCCGTTTCTTATTGTACCGATGGTCGTTGTGGCACTGGCAATAAAGATTGAAGACGGAGGCCCGGTCATTTACAGGCAGGAGAGACTTACCACACACGGAAAGAGATTCAATGTTCTGAAGTTCAGGAGCATGACTGTCGATGCCGAAAAGGACGGAAAAGCTGTCCTTGCAAGGGACGGAGACAGCCGAATCACGAAGGTAGGTGCATTTATCCGCAAATGCCGTCTTGATGAGCTCCCTCAGATATTCAATATAATAAAAGGCGACATGTCCTTTGTCGGACCGAGACCGGAGAGACCGGCTATTGCTGCCGAATATGAAAAGGACATGGCAGAGTTCAGTTTCAGACTTACGGTTAAAGCAGGACTTACAGGCTATGCACAGATTATGGGAAAGTATGATACCACACCTTATGACAAGCTCCGTATGGACCTTATGTACATAGAAAAATACAGTCTTCTGCTTGACTTTAAGATAATACTCATGACCATAAAGACCATGATTTTTCCGGGCAAAACAAATGAATCGGAAAATATTATAGCCAGCAAAAACGGAAAGGAATAATTTAATCTATGAAAATTACAGCAGTAATTATGGCAGGCGGCAAGGGTGAAAGATTCTGGCCGAAAAGCCGCAGTTCATATCCAAAGCAGTTTCTTTCGCTTACTTCGGACGGAGAGACGATGATTCAGAAAACTATAAAGAGACTTCTTCCGATAGTCGATACAGAAGACATATTTATAGTAACAAACGAGAATTACGTTCCGCTTATAAATGAGCAGCTGCCGGATATTCCTTCGGAAAATATACTCGCGGAACCTGTTGCAAGAAATACAGCACCATGTATCGCTCTTGCTGCAGCAGTAATAAGCAAAAAGTACAATGAAGATGCGGTTATGATGGTTCTTCCTTCAGACCACCTTATAAAATACGATGAGCTCTACACTGATACCATGCGTCATGCTGTAAAGGTTGCAAAGAAGGGCGAAAATCTTGTTACAGTCGGTATCACTCCAACATATCCTGAAACTGGCTACGGATATATCAAGTTCTGCAGTGCGGCTGACGAGGATATGGCAGGTGTTTACAAGGTAGACAAATTCGTTGAAAAACCATGCCGTGAAACAGCAAAGGAATACCTCAACTCCGGACGTTATCTCTGGAACAGCGGCATGTTCGTATGGAAGGTATCGTCCATCATGAATAACTTTAAGAAGTTCCTTCCTGATATGTATGAGGGCTATCTCCGGATGAGAGAAACAGCACTTACAGGGAGCTTCAGGGAAACGCTTGCAGAGTGCTTTGAAAACTTCAGATCAGAATCAATTGACTTCGGAATTATGGAAAAGGCAGAGAATATCTACACGCTTTCCGGCAGCTTCGGATGGGACGATGTGGGAAGCTGGCTTGCCCTTGAAAAGATAAACAAAACAGATGAATGCGGAAACTATGTGTCAGGTGATGTAATAAGCATAGACACAAACAGAAGCATTATCTGCGGTAACAAAAAACTCATCGCAGCACTTGGCGTAGAGGATATAATTATAGTGGATACAGATGACGCAATGCTTATCTGTTCAAAGGATCATACACAGCAGGTTAAAAAGGTTATTGAAACCCTGAAAACATGCAACAGAAGAGATCTTATCTAATAAAGAAGAGGAGTAAATTAAAATGAAAAATGCATTAATCACAGGTATTACAGGTCAGGACGGTTCATATCTTGCAGAACTTTTGCTTGAAAAGGGATATAACGTATACGGAATCATGAGAAGAAAGAGCGTTGTTGACTACGGCAACGTTGAACATATCAAGGATAAGATTAACTTTATCTATGCTGATATGACTGATGAGATCTCACTTATCAATGCGATGAGAATTTCACAGGCTGACGAAGTTTACAACCTTGCGGCACAGTCATTCGTAGCAACAAGCTGGGAACAGCCACTGGCAACAGCTGAGATTGACGCTATAGGCGTGACAAATATGCTTGAAGCAATCAGAACAGTAAAGCCTTCATGCCGTTTCTACCAGGCTTCAACTTCAGAGATGTTCGGCCTTGTACAGGCTATTCCTCAGTGTGAAACAACACCGTTCTATCCGAGAAGTCCATACGGTGTTGCAAAGCTCTACGGCCACTGGATTACAAAGAACTACCGTGAAAGCTACAACCTCTTTGCATGCTCAGGTATTCTCTTCAATCACGAATCAGAAAGACGCGGCAAGGAATTTGTTACAAGAAAGATTACAGACGCTGTTGCAAGAATCAGCCACGGTGTTCAGGAATATATGGAACTTGGCAACCTTGATTCAAAGAGAGACTGGGGTCACTCAAAGGACTATGTAAGAGCCATGTGGCTCATGCTCCAGCAGGACAAGCCTGATGACTTCGTTATCGCAACAAACGAAACAAGAACGGTAAGAGAATTCGTTGACATTGCCTTTAAGTGCGCAGGCATAGAGATCGAATGGAAGGGCACAGGCGTTGACGAAGTTGGTATCAACAAGGCAAACGGAAAGACAGTGGTAAAGGTTTCACCTAAGTTCTTCAGACCTGCAGAGGTTGATATTCTCCTGGGTAATCCTGAAAAGGCAGAAAAGACACTTGGCTGGAAGAGAGAAATCTCATTTGCAGAGCTTGTTGAGAGAATGGTAAAGAACGACATGGCTCTTGTTGAGAAGGAAATAAAGATAAGCAAGTTAGGATAATATGAATATTTCATTTGATGTACTGCCGCTTATCAGTGAAAATATGTCAGGAATAGGCTATTGTCAGGCGGGTCTTGTGGGTGAGATGATACGTTCTCACCCGGAGGACCGCTATACATTTGACTATTTTTCACGAAAGAATCATGAGGTTAAGAGGAAGAGACTCGCTGCATATATGCAGGAGAACTGTTCCATTAATGAATCACATTTTTCCGGATTTTTATACAGAAGCATAATGAATATCATACCGGTGCCGTACAGCGTGTTTTTTGGAAAAAAAGCAGAGCTTACGCACTTTTTCAATTATATAGTACCGCCTTTTGTACACGGAAAAAAAGTTGTAACCATTCACGACATGGTAATCCGGGCATATCCGGAAACTGTCCGTTTCAGAACGAAGCAGCTCCTCCTTACCGGCATGAAGAAGTCCATGAAGCGTGCAGATGTAATAATAACGGATTCAGAATTCAGCAAAAGTGAGATAATCAAATACTATCCTCAGTTTGCTGATAAGATAAAAGTCGTATACTGTGGTGTAAACACAGAAAAATTCTATCATATAGCTGACAGTGAGCGTATAGAAAAGACAAAAAAATCCCTCGGGATAGAAGGGGAGTACTTTCTGTATCTGGGAACCATCGAACCGCGAAAGAATCTCGAACGTCTTATAGAAGCATACAGAATTCTTAAGGACAGATACGGCGATGTTCCGAAACTTGTTATGGCAGGCGGAAAGGGCTGGCTTAACAGCGGTATTTACAGCAAGGTTCAGGAGTTGGGACTTGAGGAAAGTGTTCAGTTTACAAAGTATATTCCTGATGAGGATATCTGTCCTCTTATGAACGGTGCATGTGCCTTTGTGTTTCCTTCCATATATGAGGGCTTCGGTATGCCGCCCCTTGAGGCTATGGCATGCGGAGTACCTGTGGTTTCAAGCGGTGAAGCTTCTCTTCCGGAAGTAGTGGGCGACTGTGCCGTTATAGTTGATGCATATTCTCCTTTGTCCATTGCGGAAGGTATGTATAAAATCTACTCTGACGAGACTCTCAGAGAAAATCTGAGCAGGAGCGGTATGGAAAGAGCGGCGGAGTTTACATGGAACAGATTTTCTGAAAAGCTTCACGGAATATATGAGGAAGTACTGGGATGAAGATACTTCAGGTAAATAAACTTTACAGTCCGCATATAGGCGGTATAGAGCGTGTTATTCAGGATATTTCAGAGGGCCTTTCAGATCGTTATGACATAGAAGTTCTTGTTTGTCAGCCAAAGGGCAGGACGGCGGACGAGGTGGTAAACGGTATAAAAGTCAGGCGTTCGGGAAGTATAGGAACATACTTTTCAATGCCGGTATCAATTCCGTTTCTGTTCCATTTCAGAAAGATGGCCCGGGCAGCGGATATAGTACATGTTCATCTGCCCTTTCCTCTCGGTGATCTGGCTTGTCTTTTGTCCGGATACAAGGGTAAGGTGGTTGTAAGCTGGCACAGCGATATAGTCAAGCAGAAGAAACTTATGACTTTCTACAGGCCGGTTATGAATGCTTTTCTGAAGAGAGCGGACTGCATCTTTGTGGCTACAGAGGGACATATCAAAGGTTCCTGTTATCTTAAGCCGTATGCTGAAAAATGCAGGATAGTGCCTTACGGAATAGATACCGGGGCATATGAAAAAGCCGAAAAATATCCTTTTCTCACAGATAAGCTCAGCTGCAGAAGCAGTAAAAAAATACTTTTTACCGGACGCCTTGTATACTACAAGGGCATAGATGTACTTATCAGAGCAATGAACCGCACAACAGACTGCGAGCTTTTCATTGCCGGAGACGGTGTGCTTCGTGATGAACTTCTGAAGGAAGTTAAAAAGGCGGGAACTGAGGAAAGAATTCACTTTATGGGAGTGCTTTCGGACAGAGACCTGAAAGCAGCATTCAGCGACTGTGACATATTTGTTCTGCCCTCTGTGGCAAGCAGTGAGGCATTCGGTATAGTGCAGATGGAGGCTATGGTATACGGAAAACCGGTTATAAACACGGATCTTCCTACAGGTGTGCCCTATGTAAGTCCTGACGGATACAGCGGAATAACGGTTCCGCCGGGAGATGAGGAAAAGCTTGCTGAGGCAATTGAAAATCTTGTTCACGATAATGAACTGCGTGAACAGTATGGTAAAAACGCATATTCTCTCGTAAGAGAAAAGTACGAAATGAACATAGTTAATGATAAGATAAGCAATATATACGAGGAACTTGCAGGAAAGGCGGGAAAGTAAAATGAAAGCACTTGTTATCGGTGCGGCCGGATTTGTAGGCGGCCATCTTATAAGGCATCTTGCCTGTGAATGTGGTTTCAGCGTGTATGCGACAAAGCTTGCACATGAGAGCCTTGAAACTCCGGATGCTGAAATATATAATCTCGATATTCTTGATGCGGAGGCTGTGGCTGAACTTCTTGAAAAAATAAAGCCGGATCAGATTTATCATCTGGCAGCGCAGAGTTCGGTAAAGCTGTCATGGGACAAACCTCAGCTTACCGCTGATATAAATATAAAGGGAACGATTAACGTTCTTGAAGCTGTAAGAAATTCAGGTTACTCCCCTGAAGTTCTTCTTGTAGGTTCAGGTGAAGAGTACGGTTATCTTAAGCCGGAGGAGATACCGGTAAAGGAAGATACCCTTCTTCGTGCTGGAAATATTTATGCGGCTACAAAGGCCTGTCAGGGAATGCTCGGAGAGATATATGCCAGAGCATACGGAATGAATGTAATCATGGTTCGTGCATTTAACCATATAGGACCGGGACAGTCGGATATATTTGTTATTTCAGACTTTTGCAGACAGGTTGTTATGGCTGAACTCGGAAAGAAGGAACCGGTTCTCAGTGTCGGTAACCTTGAAGCTGAACGTGACTTTACCGATGTACGTGATATTGTAAGAGCGTACTCTGCTCTTATGAAGGACGGAAAACCGGGGCAGACGTATAACGTTGGCAGCGGCAGAGCGGAAAGCATACGCAGCATGCTTGACAGAATACTGAAAAAATCATCAGTAAGCATAGAGGTTGTACAGGACAGCTCGCGGATGAGACCGAGTGATGTCCCTTCAATTGCTGCTGATATAACGAGAATAAAGGAAGATACCGGATGGTGTCCTGAGATACCTATTGACAGTACGATAGACGATATTATGGAATACTGGAGACTAAAGGAGAAATCATGAAAAAAACGATAGCATTTATTACAGCACTGCTTGTAACAGCCTCATATGGCAATGCAGTGTTTGCCGCTGAAAACGACAGCCCAGCTGAAACTGAAGTTTCACAGACAGAGGCTGTATCTGAAGAAAAAGATGGGGCCTCTGAAGGACAGAACGGAGGTTCTGATGAAACAGGGAACGGTTCGGAAGAAGAAACAGTTCAGACAGAGCCTGATAAACAGCCTGGTGAAATTACGGAAAGTACTGAAGAATCTGAACCGGAAAACAATGATGAATCTGTAAATGATGAAAATACAGATGAAGGCGAGACTGAAGCTCATCCTTCTGAAGAAGAGAAATTTACTGAAGAGGAGTTTATAAAGCGAATCTATCGCATTGCCCTTGAAAGAGAGGCAGATGAAGGCGGTCTTGCAACATGGAAGGGACACCTTGATTCAGGAAGAATGACAGCAGCGGATGTTGTAAGATGTATTGTTTCAAGTAATGAATATAGTAAAAAGGAAAAAACCGATGAAGAATTCGTTCAGATGGTATGGATTCTTATGACCGACAGCGAGTACAGTGATGAAGCTGCCGCACAGATGACAGGGAGACTGGCCGCAGGATACTCAAGAACTGAGATTCAGAGAGTGCTTGAGAGCAGCAGAAGCTTTACTGAACTGTGCAGCAGATACGGCATTGAACGAAGCGGCAGATACGTGCATGATGATCTGAAAAAATTTGCCGGTTTCCTTACTGAAGGTGAGTATGAGCAGGAAATGCTTGTATGGAAACTTCAGGATAAAAACATAAGTGCATCAGAACTTCTGGAGGACTACTACACAAGGAAAACCTACCCTTTCGATGAAGAAGGTATAAGGGAATATGTTTCTGATATGTACACAACGGTTCTTGTAAGAGACGAAGTTCCGGAGTCAGGACTTGAACATTGGAGCAGATATCTGAGATACGGTATGAGCAGCAGATTTGTTCTCAGAGGATTTGTAATGTCTGAGGAATTCAGAAGCAAATGCAGCCTCTGGGAAATAAACAGCGGAGTCATCACTGTAAATGAAAACAGGGATATGAATGCCGGTGTAACAGAATTTGTCCAGAGGATATACAATATCTGTCTTGGCAGGAGAGCTGATGTAAACGGGCTTAATACCTGGACCGGACACATTAATTCCGGTAGGATGACAGCCTCTGATGTTGTGAAGTCGATTGTTTTCAGTCCGGAGTATAAGTCCCGTAATTCTTCTGATGAGGAATATGTCAGAATGCTTTTTAGCCTTCTGAAAGATACAGAAGCCAGTGATGCTGAAGTAAGTGAATTTATATCTGAAACACTCGGAAAGGGACATACCCGCGAATCTGTTTTGAGAAAATTCGGACTTTCCGAAGAATTTACACGCATGTGCGCTGACTTCGGAATCGAACGTGGTGAGATAAAGGTCGGCGGCTGGTCGAGAAACGACGGAGGCTTTAAGTGCTATATCAGTCCTGAGACCGGTCTCATGGCGACCGGTGTCCAGATGTTAGGGGACATTCACTGCTTTTTCGACAATGAGGGTTCACTTCGTACCGACTGGAGTGATCTTAAAACATTTGTTGACACATCAGATACTCTCTATTCATATAACAGCATGGTTGAAGATATCACAGGTCTTCAGCAGCAGTATTCATCGCTTGTCAGTGTAAGCGTTATCGGCTCTACAGCTGACGGACGTCAGATTTATGATATGATGATAGGTTCTTCTGATGCCAAAAGGCAGATCGTCATTCAGGCAGGCTGTCATGCAAGGGAGTATATGACAAGTCAGGTTCTTATGGCAAATGCAGAAAGATTCCTTAAGAATTACTGGAGCGGTTCCTATGCCGGAAAATCCTACAGTGAGCTGCTTGACAGTTACTGCATACATATCATTCCTATGCTTAACCCTGACGGAATAACTCTTTCACAGTATGGTATAAACGGAATAAACAATCCTTCAGTTAAGGCACGTATAAGAAATATTTACAATAAGGATCTGAGAGAAGGTGTTACATCCCGCAGTTTCGACTCATACCTCAGGTCGTGGAAGTGCAATGCACTGGGAGTTGACCTTAACAGAAACTTTGACTCTGACTGGGCAGGACAGAATGAGATAAAAAGACCAAGCTGTTCGGGATATGCAGGAGCTTCAGCTGCTTCGGAAAATGAAGTTAAGGCACTGACAGGACTTGTTGAATCACTCAGTGATGTTCAGGCTGTTGTGAGCTACCATTCATCAGGCTCATGCGTTTACTGGGCATACCATCAGACCGGAAAATTCAGAAGCGTATGTAATAAAATGGCTTCGGATCTTGGTTCGCTCACAGGTTACTATCTTATAAACAGTGATGACAGGGGCGGCGGATGCAGCAACTGGGTCGCAGGAAAGGGATTAAGAGCGGCTACCCTTGAGATAGGTTCAGGTGATTCTCCGCTTCCGCTTTCACAGTTTTCGGACATATACGAAAGACACAGAAACGTCATTCCTTATCTTCTGAGCATGCCGCTTTACAACGCAAAGGAAATTCAGCATAAAAATAATGCTGCAGAGTATGTCAGACATCTCTATAACACAATTCTGAGCAGAGAACCTGATGAAAACGGATGGAAGTTCTGGATTGAGAGAATAAATAACGGAAAAAGTACTCCGGCGGATGAAATCCGGCTTTTTACCGAAAGTACTGAATTCATGAATCATGGATATTCCGATGAGGAATTTATAGGAATTGCATATGAGGCGTTCTGCAGACGCCGTCCTTCTGATGAAGAGATTTCACAGAATCTTTCCTCACTCGGAGAAGGTTACACAAGGTCATGGATACTCAGCAGACTTGCACATTCAGATGAATTCAGGGCTATGTGTGAAGAATACAGCATTTCGGGCGGAGAGGTTACTGTCAGAAACTGACGGATATTCATCTTCGGAAGAACAGAAATATAGTGAACGAAAAAATATTTTTTCGTTCACCGGTGCCGATATGCACGGAGTGACCGCAGGGAACGGATGTGCAAGGCAATATTAATAAAATAATTATAGTGAAAGTCAAATTTATTTTGACGTTCACTATAAATTTTTGTAATCTGTAAATAATATATCTAAGTATAGTTCAGAGAGGTTTTGTTAATTTATGAAAAAAAACAATGCTGATATTCAGCGGTTCCTTGATAAGGTGTATGAGGAAACTTCAAATTCAGGTGAGACCTGTGATTTAATAACATTCAATGAGTTCTGGGACAGAAAATACGGTGCAGCTGAGACGAATTTTGACAGAAGATCATTTCTGAATGATATCTCGGTGCTTGCAGCATCAAATCAGATTTCATACTATCAGGAGCTTACTTCATACAAGAGGGGAATTGCTCCGGTTGTATTTTTCTTCAAGAAAATAATAAGAAAGATATGTGCTTTTCTGTTTCTGCCTGTTGTAGCAGCTCAGAATTCTGTAAATATGTCATTTTCAAGGGTGGCACTTCATATAAGAAACTATGTGAACAGGGAAGAGATTCTTAAAATGCAGTTTCAGAAAAAGGAGATGGAACTTTCGGGACGTATTGAAATTCAGCAGAAGGAAATTATCGCCCTGAATGAACGCATAGATGAACTGTCCGGGAAACTGGAAAATCTCATATCAGGAGGCGATAACAAGTGAAAATCTATCAGATTGTTGCATCACTTAACTTTGGGGATGCAATTGGAAATGATGTAGTAGCAAAGAAACATGTTATTGAGGATATGGGGATAGAAACAGAGATATATGCGGCGGGAATAGCTGCAAAGGTTACTGAGCCGGGGGCATATCTTCTGGATAATATGCCGAAGGTAAATGAAGATGACATTGTAATTTACCATATGGGAAATGGTTCACCTGTAAATCACATGGTTACGGAGCTTAACTGCCGTAAGATTATGGTGTATCATAACATAACCCCTTATGAATTTTTCGGAATTGACAATATTTCTTCATCTGAGAACTGCCGTATCGGTATTGAGGATATGAAGAACCATATGAAGGGAAAATTTGATTCATATATTGCTGACTCCGAATTTAATAAAAGCGATATGGTAAAGATGGGATATAATGAATCACTGATAGATGTTATTCCGGTTATTGTTCCTTTTGATGACTATAAGCAGGAACCTGACCCGGACATGGTTCAGAAGCTTTCTGACGGTATAACAAATATCATATTTGTCGGAAGAATTGCGCCGAACAAAAAACAGGAGGATATTATACGCACATTTGCATACTATAAGGAAAACGTTAATCCTTCATCAAGACTGATTCTTGTGGGAAGCCATGACGCTAACGGTATGTATTATCCTGATCTTATATCATATACGGAGGAACTTGGCGTAAGTGACGTTATATTCCCGGGACATATTACATTTGCCGAGATACTTGCCATATACAAAACTGCTCATGTGTTTTTGTGTATGAGTGAACATGAGGGCTTCTGTGTGCCGCTTCTTGAGGCTATGACATTTGACGTGCCGGTTATTGCATACAATGCCTGTGCTGTACCGGAGACTATAGGCGGCTCCGGAGTTGTAGTTGACAGCAAGAATCCTGTGTTCCTTTCAAAAGTAATAGATGAGGTTGTAAACAACGCAGAAATGCGCAGCATGATTACGGAAGCTCAGCGCAGAAGACTTGAAGATTTCAGATATGAAAAGATAAAGGATGATTTTCAGAAATATCTCAGGAAGTTTATGGAAGACTTTCCGCCCCGTTCAGAAGGAAACGGCGGGGACTCATACGATAAAATTTACGACATAACGGAAAACAATATGAAGAATGCCGGAAAAGCTATGGAATTCAGCAGAAATGCCCTTCACTCATATGCAGAAAGGCCGGCGGAAACAGCCGATATAACAGCACTTATCAATTCCGGCTGTTCAGTGAGAGAATTTATAGAAACGGCATTCATTACCTTTTTCGGCATACTTCCATCGGACAAAGACTACGAATTCTGGGAAAACGAAGAGAAACTCGGAGGCCGTACAGCATTTATGAAAAAACTTATTGAATACGCCTGCAGTTCTCAGGACAGAATAAATAAAGGAATCAGAATAAAATACAATCCCTTTGTCAGAAATTTATAATTAAAGCTAAGGGTTAAGCCGGCGAAGGTGCAGGGCGACCGCAAAGCCCTGCAATAAAAGAATTTCAGCAAATTTATATCTTGAAACTAAACAAAAGCCAATACAAAATATAGGGAAAGACAACAAAAGGGTATAATTTAAATCAGAGGGGCAGGGATGATCCTGAATGAAAAAGATTTATATTGATATAACCAATATACCTATGCTGACTCAGTTTACAGGGATATCAAGGGTTGTAAGTGAAATAATATTAAGACTTGAAAAAGAAAAGACTGATTTTATCCTTTTGTCATATAATCCATCGGATCATGCTTACAGAGTAATTGACAGTGCAGTACTTGTGAATTGCTTTGAAAATATGACTGAGGACAGAAAATCATGTTATACAGACAAACTGATAACAGTAGAACAGTTTGAGAAAAATTCTGTATTTCTGGAGATAAACAGCTGCTGGCATACGCTTCCGAACAGAAGTTTTCTTCTGCCGCAGCTCAAAAATAAAAATATAAGAATAATTACTCAGATCTATGATCTGATACCGTTAAGATACCCGCAGTATATGGCATCTGTGACGCTTATGAAATTTATGGAGTTTATAACGGCACATCTGACATATACTGATGACATAATAGTAAATACCGATGCAGTAAAGCAGGACGTACTAAAGCTTTTTGAAGAGACGGGAATACGCCCGAAACCTGTTCATGTAATTAATCTCGGTGCTGATTTTTCAGTAGGAAACAAATCAGACGGCGAAGAGGCTGATGAGAAAATAATCAGAAAGCTTCAGGGAAGAAGATTTATCCTGAGTGTCGGAACAATCGAGCCCCGAAAAAATCATAAACTCATTGTTGAAGCATATGAGAAGAGACTTTCAGCACTTGATACGGATGTCGTATTTGTGGGAAGAACAGGCTGGCAGATGGAGGAGCTTACAGACAGGATAAAGTCAAACCCTAAGTTTGACAACGGAATATATATGTTCTCAAACGTCAGTGACGCAACTCTGTCAGAACTTTACAGTATGGCCTTTATGATAGCCTTTCCTTCATACACGGAAGGCTACGGACTGCCGACCATAGAAGCTTTGATTAAGGGCGTGCCGGTTGTCTGTTCGGATATTCCGGTCATGAGAGAGGTAGGGCAGAAATTCTGTGAGTATTTTCCGCCTGATGATCCTGATGCTTTTGCCGGTATAATTGAAGAGTATATAAACTCTGAAGAGAAGTACAGATTAAAGAAAAAGCAGATTGCAGAAGAATACAGACCACCGCTCTGGAGCGATACAGTGAAAAATGTTATTTCTCTTGTAAACAGCAGCAGAAAGCCGGCAGAAACGGAGCACGGCAGGATTAAGCAGATAGTATATCTCTCTGCAAGACCTGCACCTCTTCTTGCAACACTGCCTTTTGTAGAGGAGTTCATGCCTTTTATTGAGGAGCTTGTGGTTTGCTGTCCTGATGATATGGCAGTGTATATGAAAGAAAACTACAGAGGCCGTCTGAAGCTTACGGTGGTAACTGACGATGAACTTCTTGCCGGAAATGCACTTCCTGCAGACCATTCCACAAGAAACTTCTACCTGAGATGCCTTGCCATGAGACTTGAAATTCTTGATGATGAATTCATCATGTCAGATGATGACTATCGTCCTCTTGATTATGTAAGTGAAGAGGTGTTTTTTAAGGACGGAAAGTACAGAGGATATTATTTTTCTGATATTTCGACCTGGAAATACAGAATAACATCAATGTTCTCGTATGACTACTCCCATATGAGAACACTGAAATTCCTTAAGGCAGGCGGATATCCGACGCTTCAGTACTCCGCACATCAGCCGCAGGTGATCAACAGAAAGTGGTACTGCGAGCTTATAGATGAATACCCGGATATAGTCACACTCGGATATGATGAATGGAGCACATATTTTAATTACTGTGCGGTCAGACATCCCGATGAATATGAGGCGGTTCCGTTTGTAACACTTTCCTGGCCGAATATAGGCGGTGAAAACTTCGGAGTAAATCAGAGTGACTATGTTTTTGAGAATTTTTATAAGGAAAACTACTATGGAACAGGATCTTTCCTCAGATTTCCGGAAGGTTTTACTGATGCGGAAGGCATTATAAGAACAAATAAAAGGAAGAAAAAAATCGCTCTTGATTATCTTGAAAAGTATGAAAAGAGCAGGGTTAAGAGAGAAAAATTCAGAAGGGACTATGAGGCGGAATATCATCAGCATCCGGACTTTGCCGTGTATTTTTACGACGGAAAGGACCGGGAACCGGTTCTTGGATGTCCTGCTTCATTCAGGGTAAGTCCCGGATGCCTCAGTAAGCTGTGTTTCGGCATTTCGCGCGCTCCAAACTGTGCGATGAATATAATGACTGCCCGGATTTCAGCAGATATAACAGACGGAAAGGGGAATGTTCTGTGTTCCGGAGCGGTTGATATTCACCCTCATACTGAATATTCCAGTATAACCTTTATTGTTCCGGAGGGGGACTACAAAGACAGAGAACTTTTTGTGAAAGTAGCTGTCCGAAATAAATTCAGCGGGGTCACTGCAGAAAAAATTATTCCCGTCATGACAGAGAACGAATAACAACCGTTCTCTGCCCGTGGTACGGGAAGAACAGAAAGGAAAAAAGCATGGTAAATGTAATTAAAGAACAGGTGATGAAGATAAAAAAACATCAGTTCCTGTTTGAAGAACTCGTAAAGAGAGACTTTAAGAAAAAATACAAGAGAACGGCGCTTGGAATGCTCTGGAGTCTTGTATCACCTCTTATGCAGCTCCTGGTAATGAGTGTGGTATTTACAAATTTTTTCGGAAGAAATGTTCCCCACTATACCATATATCTTTTTGCGGGTAACCTGACGTTTTCATTTTTCAGGGATTCCACATACGGCGGAATGAATTCACTCATGCAGAATTCTAATATTATCACTAAGATCAATCTTCCGAAGTATATGTTCCTGCTTTCAAAAAATGTGGCATCACTTATTAACTTCGGTCTGACGCTTCTGATATTCTTTGTTTTTGCACTTTTTGACGGAATACATTTTTCAATTAATTTTATTACACTTATCTATCCGATAGCATGTCTGATTGTCTTTAATATAGGCTGTGGTCTTATTCTCTCGGCACTGTTTGTACTTTTCAAGGATATTCAGTATCTCTATGATATCTTTACAATGATGCTTATGTATCTTTCCGCTATTTTCTACTACACAGGTGATTATCCGGAGCACATACAGAAACTTTTCTATCTGAATCCGGTGTATGTGTACATTACTTATTTCAGAGATGTTGTAATATACGGATATATTCCGGGCTGGAAAACTCATCTGCTCTGTCTCCTCTATGCTGCGATTGCACTTCTGGCCGGGGCGCTTATTTATAAGAAGTACAACTACAAGTTTATGTACTACATGTAAGGAGGAGCTTATGAGTAAAATTGAACTTAATGATGTTTCAGTGTCATACATAACCGGAGATTTTTCCACTGTCGGTCTTAAGGATGTTGTCATTCAGAAAATAAAGCGACAGTACAAGCCAAAGGAATTTACTGCTGTAAAAAATGTTTCCTTCAGTCTTGAGGAAGGTGAACTCCTTGGCATAGTAGGTTCAAACGGAGCCGGAAAATCAACCCTCCTCAAGGTTATATCCGGAATAATGCGTCCTACAACAGGAACTATGGCTGTAAAGGGCAATATAGCCTCTCTTCTCGAACTGGGAACGGGATTTGACGGCGACCTTACAGTAAGGGAAAATACATTTCTCCGTGGTGCTATGCTGGGATATACAAGAGAATTTATGAACCGTACCTATGACAGCATAATAGAATTTGCTGAGCTCAGGGAATTTGAGGACAGGCTTTTCTCTCATCTTTCATCCGGAATGAAGTCGAGGCTTGCATTTTCAATAGCATGCCTTGTACATCCTGAGATTCTTATTCTCGACGAGGTTCTGTCCGTTGGTGACGGAGCATTCAGAAAAAAGAGTGAAGCAAAGATGCTTGAAATTATCGGGGGCGGTGCCACCACCCTTCTTGTATCTCACTCCCTTGACCAGATAAGAAGAATGGCCACCAAAGTTCTATGGCTCGACAAAGGCCAGCAGATTGCTTTCGGAGAAACAAAGGAAATCTGCGACCGCTACGCCGAATTCCTCAACGGAAAGTAAAGCGAAGGTGCAGGCGACTGCTGCTAAGGATTTATATGTGGAATTCTATTAATATTCTGTTACAAAGATAATGATTTTGCTATACAATCTATATAATTAACTGTATAATGATAATAATAAAACTGTGCAAATTTTTATTGTCAATATAAACAGGAGGAATAACAAATGAGCAATCTCAGAAAAATACTCTCACTCAGCCTCTGCAGCGCCCTCATACTCACCATGCTTTCAGGATGCACTGATAAGAAAACCGATAATTCATCATCTGCAGAAAATTCACAGGCAGATACAGCTGCGGAAAACTCTGCAGCTGAAGAAAACACAGAAGTCCCTGAACTCGAAGGCTATACTCTTCTCTGGAACGATGAATTCAGCGGTGACAAACTCGATACAACATGCTGGACATATGACCCGCATGAACCTGGCTGGACAAACTCGGAACTTCAGGAATACACCACTTCAGAGGAAAATGTATTCACAAAAGACGGCAAACTTCATCTTAAGGCCATCAAGACAAAGGATGAAAACGGAAACGACTACTATACTTCAGGCAAGATCAAGGGACAGAACCTTAAGGACTTTATGTACGGCAAGGTAGTTGCAAGTGCAAAGGTACCTGAGGGACAGGGACTCTGGCCGGCTATCTGGATGATGCCGACTGACGAGCAGTTCTATGGTCAGTGGCCTAAGTGCGGCGAGATAGACATCATGGAAGTACTCGGGAACCAGACAGACACAGCATACGGAACTGTTCACTACGGTGAACCTCATGCTGAACAGCAGGGAACATATGTTCTCGAAGGCGGCGACACATTTGCATCTGATTTCCATGAGTATTCGGTTGAGTGGGAACCGGGCGAAATGCGCTGGTATATTGACGGCAATCTTTATCATACGGTAAACGACTGGTTTACAGCAGTTGACGGTGAAGATGACAAGCCGTATCCGGCACCGTTTAACCAGACATTCTTCGTTCAGCTTAACCTTGCAGTGGGCGGCACATGGCCGGGTAATCCTGATGAAACAACTGACTTTGAAAATGCTGAGTTCCTTGTGGATTATGTTCGTGTATATCAGAAACCAGAGTATGACACAAATGTAACAAAGCCGGAACCTCATTTCAGAGAACCTCTTGAAGACGGCAATCTTATCTACAACGGTGACTTTGCTGATGCGGAAGCACTTGATGATGAAGAAAACTGGAGATTCCTTCTTTTTGCTGACGGTGACGGAACAGCTCAGATTAAGGACGGAGTTCTTGAAGTAAGTGAGACAGCAAAGGGAACGGAAGAATACTCTGTTCAGATTATACAGGCTGAGATTCCTCTCCATAAGGGAAACAAGTACAGAGTGTCATTTGATGCAAAGTCTTCTGTAGACAAGAAGATATTCATGTGTATTTCCGCTCCTACAGCAGGCTGGGTACGTTATCTCCCTGAGAGATTTATCCGTATGACACCTGAATGGCAGACATTCACATACGAATTCGAAATGACAAGAAAGGACGATCCGAACGGCCGCCTCGAATTCAATATGGGTAAGAGAATGCCTCTTGCAGACATGTCCTTCCGTAATGTACGCATTGAACAGATCGAAGATTTTACCGGTGACTGCGAAGTAGTGGAAGCAGAATAACCTTCTTTTAAGATTCTCAAAATAAAACAAAGCCATTTCATACAAAATCTGAATGTATGAAATGGCTTTAATTTTATATAAAAGATTACCTTATCACTTCAACACGCATGAGATTTGTTGTACCGGAAACGCCAAGGGGCACACCTGCTGTCAGAACAACAGTGTCTCCGTCTCTTACATATCCCGCCTGCTTTGCCGCATTTACAGCTTCCATGAAAAGATCGTCCGAATTAGTCTTCTCGTCAATAACCAGAGGAATAACACCCCATGACATATTTGTACGTCTTCTTATTCCTTCGTCCGTTGTACAGCTGATTATCGGAACATCAGGTCTGTACTTGGATATGAGTCTTGCTGTTGCACCGCCTTTTGTAACAGTAATTATCGCACTTGCATTAAGATCGTGTGCGGTTGTTACCGTTGCATGGGCTATGGCATTGGCAATGGAGTTATGAATATCAGTCATATCCTGAGGCGGTCTGTTCTTGAAACGTGAGCGGTAGTTTATGTTCTTTTCAGTAGTTTCAGCAATAAGAGCCATGGTCTGAACTGATTCAACAGGATATTTGCCTGCAGCTGTTTCACCTGAGAGCATGATTGCACTTGTACCGTCATAGATTGCATTTGCAACGTCGGTTATTTCAGCACGGGTAGGACGAGGGTTTGAAATCATTGATTCGAGCATCTGTGTTGCAGTTATTACCTGCTTGCCGGCATTGTATCCCTTGTGAATAAGAGTTTTCTGAATGGCCGGAATCTGTTCAAACGGAATTTCAACGCCCATGTCACCGCGGGCTACCATTATTCCGTCTGCAACTTCAAGTATTTCATCTATATTGTCCACACCTTCGAGGTTTTCAATCTTGGCTATGATTCGTACGTCAAACCAGCCTAAACTCTGTGTGTATTTTCTGAGATAATTTATGTCTGCGGAGGATCTTACGAAACTTGCTGCTATAAAGTCATATTTCATTTTTGCCCCGAACTCGAGGTCGTTCATGTCTGCTTCGCTGATGAAAGGCATGGAGAGTTTAACGCCCGGAACATTTATTCCCTTGTTGTTTGAGAGAACGCCTCCGTGGATTATGCGGCATTCTATATCTGTAGCTGTTATTTTCTCGGCTACAAGTTCAACCACACCGTCATTGATAAGTATTCTGTTTCCTATGGAAACATCCTGAGGGAGCTTCGGGAAGGTTATACTGCCAACCTTGTCTGTACACGGCACATCACGTGTTGTAAGTGTATATGTGTCACCGTCCTTAATCTCAACAGGCTTGTCATCCACAAATTTGCGAAGACGTATCTCAGGTCCCTTTGTGTCAAGCATGGTTGCTACAGGAAGGTCAAGCTCCTCGCGGATTCTGCATACCTGTTCATATCTTTTTCTGTGAATCTCATAGTCACCGTGTGAGAAGTTGAAGCGGGCAACGTTCATGCCGGCTTTCATAAGTTCTCTCATTATGGAGTCATCATCAGTTGCTGGTCCGACTGTGCAGACAATTTTCGTTTTACGCATTTTTTTATTCCTCCGTTTTTCCTTTTATATTTTATTATGTCCATATCTATTATATTCCATATTGGCTCTAAGGTCAATATTTTGTTAGTAAAAAACCTCCGGGGAATCAGAATCGCAAATTTTCAAAGTAAACGCAGCATGGGAAAATATTCTTGCTGCTTTTACTTTGAAAATTAACGACTGCAAAAAAATTCTTAAAACACATCTTATACAGTTGAGTACCAGGATTATATCTGTTATAATAGAAACAGGTAAAACAGAACAATAAGGGGGTGGCAGGATTGCTTATAGTTGTAAATACAATATATCAGAGTATGAAACCGTATAGTCTTACTTTATTTAATACAGATAACGGAAAGTTCAGTGAAGCAGGTCTGAACACTGTTCCTGCTGAGGAATGGCATAACCTGGTTCCTAAAGTTGACGGATATACGATGACGATTTTCGATACTTCAGAGATACGGTATATTCTTCTTGGAAAGTATAACGGCAGTTATGTAGTGACAAACGGAGACCGTGAGATACGAATAGTATCTGCGGAAAAAATCAGGAACAGCAAACCTGTAAACTGGTATATTGATGAAAATAATAAAATACAGATGTTCGGAGCACAGACTGCTGATTTATCGTTTCTTTTTGAAAATGATACATTTGTATTTACAGAAGATGCGGAAGATTTATCTGGAAGTTCAGCCGGACAGCAGGAAAAGTTTTACGGGTATCTGAAGAGTAACCCTGAGATAAACGGTCTGATTAAATTTCCGATAATGACGGGAAGTAAGGATATAGAATATGAAGTACTTTACAAAACAGCAGGGGATACACTTGGTGTTCCTGTTGTCAGAGCATATACCGGTATATACACTGGTAGACCGTGCGTGTTGTCAGTTTTTGAGTATGACGAAGAATTTGACAGTTTCAAAACGTTTTACAAGTGTATGATTCAGGAAAACACAACGTTAAGCGGGATATTAAACCGGGTAAATAATCCTGATGTCTTCACACGGTATCTGATACTTGATTATCTTTTTGCCCAGGAAGACCGTCATTACAGAAATCTTGCTGTATGTAATAATTCTGTTTATCCGTTATTTGATAACGGCAGATGTCTTGGCACAGGAGCAGTTACCAGCATTTCAGCCGGTAATCATGTTGCTGTTGAACGTAATATTAAAAACTGGTATTGTTCTGATGAGAATGTACGTAAGATGATTCATGAGTTTGAAAATCTGAAAACAGTAATGCTGCCGCAGTATGAAAATGAATACAGGATGCTTGAAAGAAATTACGAAAAACTAAGGAGGGTTATCAATGCGTGAAACGCTTTATGTTTATAATGTAGATACCTATTTCGGAAGGCTTATACGTGACAATAATGAATACCGCTTCATTATAGATGATGACAGTGATATATTTGCTAAAAATGCTATAAATACCAATGCCCTGGACAGGCTTGACTCGGAGAAAATCTATCTGATTATGGTTGATGACAGAGTATGCCCTCCGAACAGATACAATATAGATTCACTTCTAATGAGTTACGGACTCCGTGTTTATGATCAGTGGGAGCTGCTTAAGCGCACATACGGAATGAATGTAAATGACTGCATATGGATGTCGGAAAAGAAAATTGATGCCTCATGGTTCTGGAGCCGCCATCCCCGTTCCAGATATACAAGCAGGGAAAAGATAGATGATTACAGGGAGAAACACGGTTATCCCAGAAAATACGGCAGTCTGAAACAATAAATGATTATAAAAAAAAGCTTCCTGATTTCTCACAGGAAGCTTTTTAAGTTATATGGTTTTATCCAAGAAATATTTTTCTGACAGCGACAAAGTCAAGGATGTTTACATATCCGTCTTTGTTTATGTCAGCTGAAGGACACTCAGATGCAGGTATCTGGCTGAGAATGACCTGCATTATTTTAATAAGGTCTGCAGTAGTGACAACCTCATCGTCATTTATGTCACACTCCATAGGGTCGGAAACAATGTAAGCCGTTGTTGTTCTGGCTGGTATGGAAACAGAGACAGCCGGTGGATATGAAACTGATGAAGTATTTGCAGCAGCCGATTCTGATGTTACAGTTGTTCCGGGAACAGTAGTTTCAGATACAAATGGAGTGGTCGTAACTATAGGTGTTGTTACTGGCGGTTCAGTTGTTTCGTCAATTATTACGTAGCTGATATTATTTTTGACAGCATATTTATGTGCTGCACTGTCCTGATAAACATAAAGAGTAACATCCTTAGCATCGCAGAATTCATTATCCTGAATTGTTGAGGTGTTTCTGCCTATTACGACCTTTTTTAAGTTTATACAGTCCTCGAAAGCCCAGTAGTCAATAGAGGTAACGGAATCCGGAACAGTTATTTCCGTGAGAGAAGTACAGCCCCAGAATGCTGCACGAGGAATAGATTTCAGAAAAGGGCTGAGAGTTACTTTATCAAGGTTTACACACTCACTGAAAGAGAAACTCTCCATAGAAATGGCAGATTTGCCCATGGTTACTTCTTTTAGCGATGAACAGCGGGAAAAAGCTGAGCTGCCTATTAAAGTTACAGAGTCCGGAATATTAACAGAAGTAATATTTTTACAGTTTTCAAAAGCACAATCCCCTATTTCCTTAAGCGAGTCATTAAAGATAACAGTTTCAATGGCAGAGCTGGAAAAAGCATATTCACCTATGGAAACCAGATTAGTGTCGGCAGTAAATGATTTGAGTGAGATACAGTTACTGAAAGCATAGGAGTCAATATCAGTCACGGAATCAGGTAAAGTAATATCAGTAAGAGAAGAACAGCCCCTGAATGCTTCATATGAAATCTTTTTTAATGAAGGACTGAGTGTTAGTTTATCAAGATTTATACAGTCCTTGAAAGCATAGTATCCGAGATGGGAAACCGATTTACCCATATTTACTTTTTTTAGTGATGAACAGTTGCCGAAAGCGGAAGTACCTATTGAAGTAACAGAGTCCGGGATATTAACAGAAGTAATGCTGATACAGCTGCCAAAAGCACTGTTTCCGATTTTTTTCAGGGAATCATAAAAAACAACAGTTTCAAGAAGTCTTGCGTTAATGAAAGCAAAATTACCAATAGAAACCAGATTGGCGCCAGAAGTAAATGATTTAAGTGAGCTGCATTCGCGGAAAGCGTAATCACCAATATCGGTCACGGAATCCGGAATATTAATCTCCGTAAGTGAAGTGCAGCCTGAGAAAGCATAGGAATTTATGGAGGTGATATTGTTTCCGAGTGTAACATTTATAACCTGTGATTTTGCAAAAGCTTCGCTGTCAATTACTGTAACCGGAACGCCCCCTATTTCATCAGGAACAGTAACATCTGTTTTTGTTTCGTTGATAAACTTTGTAATAGTAACACCTGTCTTATCGGAAACAGTATAGCTGAAGTCATCATTGCTGAATGTTTCAGCGGAAATAATGTTTGAATCAGACACGGGATTAAATTCGTTTGTACTTAGAAGTCCGCCTGTGAGGCAGAGTGCCAGGATAGCGGAAATAGTTTTTTTTGTAACGTTTTTCATATAATCCTCCAATAAATTTTGATAAAATATACCAATAATTATATCACACTACTAATATTATTGTCAAGAAAATACTGTAATCTGATAAATATACGGTAAAACCGATAAATAATCGTCCTGAAAACAGCTTTTAACAGTTTTTTCTTATAAAATAACTTTTGAAACAACAAAACGACCCCCGTACAGCAAATCTTACTCCGCTGTATGGGGGTCTGTGGGAAAAAATTATGCCTTGAATACTGCTCTTACAAAGTTGTAGATATGTGCGTGGATACTGTTGTCACCGTGGTATCCGCCGTTTACGTAATGCCAGATATGAGGCACACCGTTCTTTGTGAAGTTGTTGTGGTAGTTTTCAGGGTTTGAGTAAACAACTGTGTCATTGCTTCCGGCTGTGATGAAGAGAAGTGATGGTGCTTCTTCTTCTGAGTTCCACTTGAATGCGCCTGTAACGCCTGGTGCCGGGCAGATAGCACCGACATAACCGAAGAGGTCAGGGCGCTTCATTCCGATGAGGAGGGATTCACGTCCGCCCATTGAGAAACCTGTGATGGCAGTGTTTTCTCTGCCTGTCTTTACGCTGTATGTCTTTTCAATGTGAGGCATGAGATCCTTTGTGAGATCGTTGATGAAGTTGTCGTATGCTACATTGTTTGCATTGTCCATTGCTGAACAGTTTTCCTGTGTAGCACTGGAGTAGATGTAAGGGAATACAACAATCATATCTTCTGCACTTCCGTCAGCAATAGCGTTTCCGATAATCTGACGTGTGTACATTGTGCCGTTGCCCTTGATAATCATTCTGTCCTGGTTTTCCCAGTATCCGTGCATTACATAGAGCACAGGGTACTGTTTGTCAGTTGAGTAGTTTGCAGGGAGAAGAATGTTATATGGTTTGTTGCGGTTACATGTTGTTGAGTAGTATGTGCCTGCCTTAACTGTACCGTACTGAACACCTGCTTTTTCCTGCTTTGAATCAGCTGTTTCAAATTCTGAAACCTTTACTGTAGGTGTGTATTCTGAAATTGTACGCATAGGTTTCTTTTCAGGCTCCGGAGGAGTATTGTCCGGGAATTCGCTGATAGCACCGAGGAGATACTGCTGCAGGTAGAGAGCGTCTGCTGCATCTGTAGCCGTGCTCTGGTCAACGTCTCCGTTTGTCTGTGCAGTCTTGTTTTTGAAGCCTTCAACAAGACCGCTCTTAAGGAGAACAAGGTCAGCTACTGAGATTCTGCTGTCGAAGTCAAGGTCTCCCTTTATCTTTGTAGTAGGAACTACAACAGATACCGGTCCGTCGATCTTTGTTCCTGCCGTCGCAATAATAACTTCATCGATATAGAAGTTACATGTTTCCTCTGTTGTTTCAAATACAAGTGTAAGGTTTGAAGCACCTTCAGGAATCCTGTAGTTTGTGTTTGCAAGCTGAACATATTCGCCGTTGTTTGCACTTGTCTGAGCGACCATGTCATAGTTTGTTTCACCGTTGAGGTCATACTGAAGGGTCATCTTGAATTCGCATGCATCAGGACCGTCGAGTTCAGCATAGCATGCACTAAACGAATATTCACTGCCAGGAACAAATGTTGTTGTACTTAGAGGAAGCTGTGCTCCGTTCCATGCATCCGAACGTTCTGAAATTACAAGAGCTTCGCTTCCCTTGTAAGGAAATCTTCCGCTTGGACCTA